>DAOUAU010000248.1:0-5317 GCA_034433195.1 Dehalococcoidales bacterium | reverse complement strand
CTTATGGAAAGACCATCCAGGCTATAGGAACCGCTGCCATCAAGGTTGATAGTCTGGCCAGGTTTGGCCGTGTAAGGACCTCCGGGAACAGAAACCGGATCATGATGCCCGATATTTACGCTGGCATAGGCAATATTGGTGCGGTTGTTAGTTCCGGATCCGCCCGGGCACCCGTCATCAGTCACTTTCAATGCAATGATGCCAACAAACGGTGAGCTCCAGCTAACCCATGGATTAGCTCCAACAGCATCACCGAAACTCCCATCATTGTCCAGGTCCCATTCATATAAGGTGATATTCAGGAATGGGTTGAGGTTAAAGCCATCTGCATCCCATGAAGCTGATCCATCCAACTGCAGCGGGATGTTAATCGAACCCAGATAGGGTCCTCCGGCTACCGCTACTGGATCGAGACAGGGCGGGCGAACACGCACAGTGTAATAACCTACGCCTGTTTGCGGCCCTCCCAGGGAGAGCGGATTATTGTCAGTAACGCGTAAACCAATGATATAGTCACCAGCGGCCGGGAAACCGGCGGGAATCGTGGCGGTGATGCCGGTGTCATTATCGAAGTTGCCATCATTGTCCAGGTCCCATTCATAGCTAACGATGGCTTTAGAGGGATCCGGAGAGAATGAGGTGGCGCCGGTTAGTTTTACGGCCTGATTCAGGTTATAAATCACCGGAGCCAAAATCGGAGTCGGTGGGCCGACCACGGGGCAGGGATATATTTGAGCTACGGGAGGGATAATGGAAACGCCTTTAAGCAGGCACAGAATACGCCATCCGGTGCTTAAATTCCCGCTGACGGCGTTGTAGCCTACTGAGTCATTCCAATATCCACCGGGTTGCTGGTCATGCACGATATAAGATGCCATACCCATTTGGGTCTGCCCGGCGGGCATATAATACCAGTCAAAGCTGTTGCCGGTTTGAGCGGGTGGACTGGTCCAATAAGCGTATTCAGTTACACGGGTGATGTCCGGCTCTGGAATGCGCAGGGCTTTCATAATAGCATACATACCATAGGAGTTACCCATCAAACGGGTCCAATCCCAGCCACCACCGGTGTCACCCCAGTGACGGTAGATGAAACCGAGAGTCCTTTGGATGGTGGGATCTGTTACCGGCTTGCCTATAAACTCACGGCATATCATACCGGCGCCGGCCTTGGTCAGGTTCAGATAATAAGGCGGATAATAATAATAGCCGCCATTATTATCACTATTGCTGGTATTCTCACAGTAGTTTAACCAGATTTCCAGTTCGGAGTAAACCCAGTCAGGTATAGTTGAACCCATATTTTCTTTGGCCGCGGTCATGCCCAGAACTGGCCACTGGGTAGTGGACATATCGGCATCGCCGGAATCAGCGGTATAACGCCAGCCGCCCCGACCCCACCCTGCGTCACACTGACCCCAGGCCCAGTAATCTACCTGGTCCTGAACGATATCTTTCATGTAGCGGTTGTACACGTTAGAGCCGCCTACCGGAGCTTTGTAGTTCGGTGCACCGCAACTGGCCAGAGCCACCATGCAGATACCGGCAACGTAAGTTTGCTCCCATGTTCCATGAGAACTGGTGTACAGTCCTATGCCGTTGCCGTTAGTATCGGGGCTGCCAAGACCTTCGTCCCAGATTGAAGCAGAATATGTATAATATAGTAAGTAGTTCATCGCTCTTTGTACTGTTTCCACATACGGGTCGCCGTCATAATCTCCATTTACCAGGTTGCCGTGCAGCTGGAAAGCGTTGAGTGCTGCTCCGGTGGCCGCAGAATGAGCGCCCCAACCGGATTCGGTCCAGTATCCATAGGGTTGCCCGTAGCCGTTAGCCCCGGATGAGAAACTACCTCTTTGCAAATTCTTGTGCAGATACCAGAGCCCCTCATCAATGGCCATGTTAATCTTAACATCCAGGTGAGAGGCGATGGTTTCATCACTGGCATCATAGATGGTGACAGGATATTTGTCTGAAACGGTGGTGGTTCCATCTGTGACATAGAGCGTGGCGATAAAAGCCTGGCCGATTGCACCAACGTAAGTATGAGAGACACCCAGATCATAAGGATTGCTGATACCGGTCCAGGACATAGCAGGACTGCCATCTCCGTAGTCCCAGTAATACTGGGTTGCGCCACCTCTTGCGATACCTTTCAGAGTGATCTTAGCTCCGCTGTAGGTATAGGACGGGATGCTCTGATTTGCAGGCTGCCATGGGACACAGATGGCCTGCAGTCCGCCAGCGGATGCCACTGGCACCGGGAAGGCCGGAAGGAGCATGGTTAGCATCAGCAGTATTGCTAAAATAGATAGGAATTTTTTCATCTCTTTTCTCCTTTTATGTTTTGATAAAAAACTAAAAACGTGTTTCTGACACTAATCCGAAAATTGAAGGGAATATTTTTAAAGAAGCATAATTTGTAAATCAAATTCAAAAAAACGAAAAACCGATCAGCAAAATCGGATCGGTTTCACTATTTGCTCCCTGTTATCCAAGTGACCATATAAAGGTAACAGTTCTCAGCTTTCCAGGTATTTTGAGTAGATCGAATCATTGATATTGGGGCTGAATATCAATGACTCAGGTCAGGCAATAGACAGTCTATGCCATTTCTATCAAACAGGCAGTCATCAAAAACGATGATAGAATGTCGTCAAATATGATGATACTTTGTATATAAAAATGATGATTTGTTGTCCTCAAATATGATGAATCTATGTCGCATCTGGATTACAACACTGATATGAATCTGTGACATTGATGTCCTGATTAATGACACCGAATTCCGAATATCCGGGCAAGAAGAGTTAGTGCAGTTACTATGTTTTTTTGTGAGGGGGGTTATGTTTAAGGCGCAGGAGGCAATATTAAATCTGGCATTGAAGGATACTCTAATGGATAGCCCGCTTTTTGCCAGGCCTCGAAACCGCCTTTCATTTCAAAAACAAATTGAAAGCCTTTGTCTAACAGAATTCGCACCGCACGGGTGCCGGTATCATCTCCCTCTCAGGCACATAATGAATAGATTATGATCAGGGATGTTGGTTGTAAAACGGAATGCCGTTCCGGTAAGGTTTCCAGTGGTATAGACAGGGCAGATGGCAGATGTCCCTTATTAAACTGAATAACCGGCCGGATGTCAACCATAACTCAAGGAATTCCTGCATCAATCTTTTTCTTTACCTCCTGGGGTGTGATCATCAGGCTCGCCGCCAGGCCGGAAGTGGGGTTTGAGGACACGGAGAGAACCGGAGTGGATCCGGGAGGGCCGGAAGTTACTGCCGAAGCAGGCGGCGACACAGTATGAAATCTGGGAATGTGCGAAGACTCCTTATCCGGGGTTTTACGGCGCAGCCAACTATCAGCGATAACACCAATGATAAGGCTGAAACAGTAATAACCACTGGTACAAAATGTCTAATCATGTCCTGATTGAGAGAGCACCTTGTTCATCATCCTCCCGGAAGGATGATTGGCTTGCTCAGATTATCGATTTGCATTTTACCATACTCAATTACTATATAAACGAGTGCAAAAAAATCGTTTTTATGAATATCATGGGGCTCAACAAGGAACTAAAAGCCTCAGTCCGACTTCACACTGAACTGAGGCTTTTTACAATTGAAAAGGTCCGGAGATGCCCACCGGTGGAGAATGGCCATCTGGAGACGCGATTTTGGTTCATAACACCCGTGCCATGTTATACTTAACTCAATGTCTGAAACCGGAATTGTATCCATATTTTTAATTGCGCTCAGTCTATCTGCTGATTGCTTCGCGGTAGCCTTGAGCGGTGCGATTACTATCAAGAATCTAAGCCGGAATTCAATTCTGCGCGCTGCCGCGGCTTTTGGCCTGGCCCAGGCATTGATGCCCCTGACCGGCTTTTATGTTGGGCGTTCGGTGGTTAAATTCGTGGACGCCTATGATCACTGGGTAGTTTTCGGTTTGCTCCTGATTATTGGCGGCCGTATGCTCTGGGAGGCTTTTCACGAAAAGGAGGGAGGTCGGGGAGGCGATATCACCCGCGGCTGGCTATTGTTAAGTATGGCTTTTGCCACCAGCATTGATTCTCTGGCAGTTGGTTTGAGTTTTGCTTTTTTGCAAATCAATATTATGTCTTCAGTATTGATTATTGGCGCAGTAGCCTTTTTAATAACTGTGCTGGGCTTTTACTTTGGACGGAAAGCCGGCCTTTTGTTGGGCCAGAGGGCCAAAATCCTGGGCGGGCTAGTTTTAATCGCTATCGGTATCCGTGTGCTGGTCACCCATTTATTGGGTTGATAGGTTTCAATATTGACAAAATAGCCTTCGACGGATAGGATTAAATAGGATTATTGAGAAGTATTTTAAGGGAGAGTTAACCTGATGCAAGTAACCATTAAGTGTCCGGCCTGCAATACGGACAGCAGTTTTTTTATTGCCAAGGATATTTTTCAGGGACCGTTCAGATGCTGGAAATGCCAGGCCCTGTTTACACTGAAAGTCAAAGCGGGCGAAGTCAAGTCCTGCGAACCGTTGGCCCAGGAAGTTTTTGAGAAAGCCAAAGCTGATGCCGAAGCCAAACGCAAGAAGAAGAAAGAGAAGGCTTAACCGCACCAGCCGGTAATCCGGATGCTTATAAACGAGCCGGATTTCAATGTGCCTGTATTTAATATTATAAGATCGATATGCATCAGCTCCAGCTGTAGTTATTCAGCTGGAGCTTTTGTTGTCCCCATGTTGGCCTGTGTCAATAATCAATTCTCGATTGGAAAGCGCCGGCCAATTTTAAAGACGATCTGGGTCTTGCTCTTGAGATTCCAAAAATTCTTCTACCAGATCCCGCAAATCGATCGTTCCGGAATACGTCAGCTTGTTGATATCTTCCCGGGTGACTATCAGCTTGTGAAAACGGTGAGATATCATTTTACCCAGGACTGAATTTAAATCGGTTTTTTCGGTCACAGTAACCGGCCGGCAATGATCAACATCAATGATGTCACTGACGGTCAATTTGCTTAGTTTATCTTTCAATGAATCCTGGTTGTTGCAATAATCGAATTCTGACAGGAATTTTTGCATTAAATCATGGTAGGTTATTACTGCCTCAACAGTATTATCGTCCTTTACTACGCCCAAGATGGGAAGCCTGGCGTTGACTAATTTATTTACCACTTGAATGAAAGGGGTATTTCGTTTAACGGTATCATCCGAACGGATTTTGGTTGAGATAGAGGACTGTTTGATAGTTCTGGATTCCAGAACTTTGTTGAACGGCAGATGTTTGGTCATGGCTGAACTCCTGGCAAAGCCGGAGGCAGCCCCAATCAAT
>DAOUAU010000247.1:0-6675 GCA_034433195.1 Dehalococcoidales bacterium | reverse complement strand
TGTTCATCCATGATAATCTGTAATACTTGCTTCTTATAATCGAAATCACCCGCGGAGTTGGCGGCAATAAGAACCATAAATCCGGGACCCAGCACCGAATCCTTGAATTTATTGTAGATTTCAATTTCTTCTTCCATATTCCTGGTGGCCAGGTTGGAAGCCATCATGGCGGCATTGAAGCACATCAGCTCTGTGGCTATTTCGGCCTCACCTATCTTGAGCACGGCATCAATCATGGCGTCCAGATCTTTGAAAGAAAAATAGCGAATCAGGAAACCCGGCGGAACATAAGCCGGTTTGTATTTTGGAGATACTCCTTCCATGGGAAAAGTGGAAGGGCCAGGCCAGTGGTAGAGTTTTTGGGCTGCTTTAGTGAAAACGCCGAGTCCTCCGAGAGGAGTGGTGTTGCCTCTCACGATACCTCGCAGAGATGGCCCGGGGCCGTCCCCGCAAAACCACTCATTATTGGTGCCGAGTGAGCCTAATCGCACAATTTCTCCATCAGCGGTGACCCATTCCAGCGCCAGTTGATTTCTCTCGCCGTAGCTGCCGGACTGGCTGAGGTGTCCCAGATTGACATGAGCAGCCAGAGGCAAGGCCGAGCAATTTGACCCGGCGCCTGTCAGGTTACAGTTGAGACCTCTGTTCATGCATTCGGCCTGAAGCTGCGCGCCGATGACGTAGGGTTCGACTACCGCGTACATGCCCTTCTCGTTGATTTCCAGGATGCGGTTCATCCGTCTCAGGTCTAGTTTGATACAATTTGGACGTGCCGGATCGGAATAAAGCCAGCCGGTGCTGGATGCTTTAAATTGCACCTTAAAACGGTTACAAAGCTTTACAATAGCCTGAACCTGTTCAGTGCTGTCGGGAAGGGTTATCGCTTCAAACCTGGGCCCAACTGCCATTCCGTGTCTGACGGGATTGGCATAGGTTTCGGTGATAGCCGGGTCCTCGGAAACATATGCCGGACCGAGAATATCTTCTAGTGCTTTATAAAAATCTCTGCTCAAAGACATGCTTTCTTTCCTCCTTTTAGATCGCCTTTTCCAATAATTCAATTACGTCATACACTTTCAGGTTTATCCCTTTTCGGGATACGGTTTCATTGAAGTTCCTGATGCACCACGGACAGGCGGTGGCGATCGCCGCGGCACCGGTCTCTTGTGCCTCATTTATTCTTTCCTGGGCCGTCCAGGTGGAGAACTCCGGATTGGACTCCAAAACCCCACCTCCGGCGCCGCAACACCAGGCATATTCCTTGATTCTATCCATTTCCACCACCTTGAGACCGGGAATGCTTTTAAGCACAAAACGCGGCGGATCATATATTCCGTATGTGCCCCGGCGGCGTTCTTTCGGCGGATCGAATGTGCGGATTTGGTCAACAACTTCCTTGCCATCCCAATGTATATACGGCTCTCCTTGCCTGCCAAGATGGCAGGGATCATGATACGTAACCGTCATATCCACATTTTTTCCGGGTTTCAGTCTATTTTCTTTTATCAGACGAGCAAAATATTCGGTGGTGTGCAGCACTTCCAGTTTTCCCTTCAGGTTAAATCTGTCATAAAGGACTTTGAAGGCAAAATAACATTCGGCGCATCCCGTAACCAGGGTTTTTGCACCGGATTGATTTATCGCCGCCATGTTTGCCACGGCCTGGTTCATAAAATCAGCTTTATAGCCCATTTGAAAAGCCCGTCCCCCGCAGCACAGTTCGCCGGTTCCTCCGATACCGAAATCAACTCTCGCTTTTTTCAGAATTTTGGCCGTACCCTGAGCCAGTTTCCACATATCTTTGTTAAAACTTGTCTGGCAACCGGCATGGAAAATGACGTCAACCTTTTCCTGGTTGAAATCCTTGAGCTTCAGATCCTTAGCCCATTCGGCTCGTTTAACTTTGGCCCCGGCTATCATAGTGCCCTGTTTACGCAGGCTGCTGACAACTTTGTCCAGGGCAGGCATGGTACATCCTGACTCTACGCATTCGAATCTGATTTCATTTATCGGCTCGATCACCTCCATGTCCATAGAATATTTGCAGGAGGTATCGCAGGCGCCGCACATCTGGCAGTTGTATATTATTTCCTTCAGCTTGTCGGTATAGTCCAGCCTGTTTTCCAGCAGCGCTGTGCCCATTACCATGCGGCCGCCGCCGCAATAGGAATGAAACTCATATTTTGAAATACTGGGGCAGACATTGATATGATCGTATTTCGTAACCTTCTCCAGGGGAATAAACTTACAGGGTGAACATCGGCGGCATGTTTCCATATCGATTCGATATTCTTTTAATGACATTATTATTGCTCCTCAGTTATTTTGATCTTTTTAAAAACACAATTTCCCGGGGTTCATCACATTATCCGGATCAAGTATCATCTTGACTTTCTTTAAAGCTTGAACGGTGGCGGCGTCTTTATTCAGAATATGGCGCGCGATATCACCGTAAGGCCGCGAGAAAAACGCTCCGCTGGAAACCAGTGGATCTATACTGTTGGAGACCAGATCATGGACCAGAGCTTTTTGTCTCGTATTGGCCGGATCATAGAACAGGTTGAACTCGACGTGGTAGTTGGCGCCTTGAACCAGAGGTTGGATATAGACGCCGATGTCAGTCACAGGATAGCCGGCTTTTTCCGCCGCTCCGTACATCACGCTGATCGTTTTTTCCACGTTCTGGAAGTTGGAGATAAAGAATATATCCTGCCAGGCCCCTTTAAGCCGTGACTTCCAATAAGGCTCGGAGGCGGGTGCCTGTACTGTCTTCAGCAGATCAAAGGCACTGACTTTGCCAGCAGACCGGGCCGGTGCTAGGCCTGCCCGCTGTGCAATCCCTCCGGCGTCTTCTACATGCGCACTCACTCTTTTTTCAGGAAGATAATTATAACCGGCCAGATTATAGAAAAGTATCCAATTTGGCAGGCTATCTTTTATGGCCTCATATTCTTTCGGGAATTCTTTAGCCATCATCGCCGCCAGGTTCACTTTATTCAAAATCAGGCATTCATTGGGTATTCTGAGCCTGATCAACCAGTGTAACATCTCCATCAGTCTGTCCGGTTGGTATGAACCTACCATAAAAGGTTCTTCCAGCACGGGTATAATTTCACAACGCGCGGACGACCAGCTTACGATACCCATTGTGCCCTGAGACCCGCCGATGATGCGATACCAGGAGGCTGTTGAAGGACCGGCGGCTTCAACCTGCCCTCCTCCGGCCTTCCACTGATCTTCCAGTGTGCCTGGACCGGCAGCCGCCCCGGTCCGGAACAACTCTCCGTTTCCATAGATTATTTCAACACACTGCAGGGGATCTGCGATATCCCAATGATAGGTAGGCATGACCACCGGCTCTCTTTCCAGCATGCTGGCAGTGACGGATTTGGTTTCCCGTGGCAACAAAGGCATATTAAGTCTCAAACCCTTCTCGGCCGCCGCCGGAATCAGTTCATCAAAAGTCACTCCCGGTTCAAACAAGACAGTGCGATTAGTGCGATCCACCCTGATGATGTTTTTCATCCCACTCAAATCGACCATGATAGCTCCTCCGACCGAAGGAACAGTGTCCCCCCTGTGATGCGGAGGGCCGGAACTGACTGGGACCAGAGGAGTTTTGGTTTCCCTGGCCAGCTTAACTATCCTCGCGGCCTCATCCGCATGGCGGAGTTTGATGATATAGTCCGGCCTGATGGAACTGACGAAACTCATGCTCTGTGCGTGTGAATTCAGTGACCCGGGGTCCTGAACAACGTTTTCAGGGCCGACTATTTCCACAAGTTTTTCCCGTTCAATCATGTTAACCCCCTCTACTTTGATCTCTTTTTGAATCTACTTTTGCCTTAAACCGGCTGTGTACAGCTAACTAAGGTAATATATTTTTGGGTGTCATGTCCTTTAACCACTGAAACTCAGGTCGTTTATCCGTCATCTGGATATCAAAATGGAAAACAGGCCGTTTAACATTCCTCATTCTCAAAGGACAATGCACTAGCCCTTTGGGTAAATAGGCCAGGTAACTTTTGGTGATGATATATTTTTCGTCATCAATCCAGAGTTCTGATTCCGCTCCCAGATCACCCGGGTCATCCGGATTGGTACCGATAAAACCCAGAATTTCGTCATGGGGATGGAAATGAGCTTCATATACTCCGGGGGTCGGCCCCGGCCAAACCCAGGCACAATTGACATGAAAAGAACCTTTAATGAGATCACTGTTGACCATCAATATTTGTTGTAAGTCCGGCCCGCCTGGCTTTTTCGCAAACTGAGGCGGAGGATTTGTAATAATATAATCGGCATACTTCAGTTTCTCCAATTATGTACCCCCTTGTTTATTTCAAATCAGCTTTGATAATTTGTTCTAGAGGACCGAGAGCCCAAATCAAAATTTCCTGATCGGATGGTCAAACAAACAGTGGCTTTCAACCCTGGTTTTGTTCGGCCTTACCACGAAAGCGCTCATCAGTTCGCTGAGTATTTTTTAGGCGAATCTATCATGGCTTTAAGATTACAGGGGCTGGCTTCGTCTATAGAACTGCCGGCAGAAAGAATAAAACCACCCCCCTTTCCGCACACTTTGATAAGTTTGGCACAATACTCCTCTACTTCATGAGGAGAACCTATTTGCAGCAGCGAAGAAGGAACATTACCTCCGATACAAACATGATCTTTCAGGACATCTTTCGCCCTGAACATATCGATGCGATCAAAAAGACAAACCAGTTTACCTTTTGGCATCTCCAGGAAATATTCCAAACGGTCGTCATATTTTCCTTCGCAAAGAACTATAGGAACAATGCCTATCCCGATAGTATGAAGCAGAGCCTTTTTCAACCCGGGCCAGTAAAACCGCTCAAATTGTTTACGGGACATGAATCCTTCGGCGCCCCTGTGCAAACCGATAAAAGATAATTTGGGGTTTCCTCTCTTGGCCGGATCAGGAAGAGTGGCAGTGGCAATACGCTTCCGCAGTATACGATCACAGGCGGCCAGCAGTTTATCCGGACAACGGTACATATCGAGCATCGCGCCGCGCATGCCTCGGTAAAAGTCGGAAAAGGTATCAAAAGGGGCACTGCCGGCCCCTCCGCCGTGATTTCCCAGTGGAAAGCCCAAAAGTGCCATTTCTTCATCGAAATGAGCAGTCGCCTGTACCATTCTGGCGTGTTCCTTCCCTGCCTTAATCAGAGTTTTGCCAAGTTCACGGAAATCCCTCACGCTGAGGACGGAAGCCAGAAAGGGAACTCCAAAAAATTTATCCCCCATGTAGGGAAGTCCGGACAGGTTGGCTAATGCCCCATAACCACGCGGAATCAGGTAACGCAACGTAAAATCGGTAGGATCATCCAAAAAGAGATCATATTCTTCGGCTTTCATATACTCCTGCTCAACAGCCTGATGGGTTACATCCGGTGGCAAAGCGCCGCCCGGCCACTTAAGATGTTTCGGATCAAGCAGGTCCAGAGCCTTTCCTGAATAAAAGCCGACAGTGGCCTGGAATATGTCAGGTTCAAAATCCAGGATAGTCCTCCGGGTTGCGTCCGTCCAAACGGCTGGTTCATAAAAACTGGCGGCAACGCTGATGCCGGTATAACGGGCAGGGAAGGCGTGAGTTTCCAGTCGTACCGGCACCCGGTCCGGTTCTCTCAGGCAAATGGCCTCCCTGACTCTTTTTTGTCTTTCTTCGTACAACTGATCCGGGGTTTTGCCGGTCTTCTTTTCAATTTCTTTTATTAGCAACGTCGGGTTTTTTCGACCTTGTTCCCCTCGACGGATCATCATGTAACCACCATCCTTTGTACTTAACCCGAATAGCTGGGCATGATCCCGGGATAAACCAATTTTCTGTTCTGATGCCCCGTATTAACCGATTTCAGCTGACTGACACACATCAGTCCTGAGCGAGGTATACAGCCGGCGTGATGAATATTTTCCGTTCAAGTAACAAAAATGAATTCAATTCATGCGAATGCAAAACCATATATAATTTCCTATAGACCTCCAATCTGTCGCGGGTGTGCTCACAGAAAGACAAGTGATCACCCCATGATATGCCGTGCTTTTCTCATAGAGTATTTTCCCGATAGATCGGCGAAACAGAAACTGATGATATCCATATTGTCCATGATCATATATTCAGGGCGGAACAATATCTTTCCCTCTCTTGAATCAGCATAGCCACCGCATGTCTGAACACTTTGCATCTATAGTACACCTCTCAGCCTGGGATCAAGTGCATCTCTAAGCCCATCCCCTACCATGTTCAATGCGAATACTACCAGCATGATAGCCACTCCCGGCGCCACCGACAGGATCGGGTTAGTCAGCAGATATTCACGCCCGTCGGTGACCATGCTGCCCCAGGCAGGGGTAGGCGGCGTGATCCCAATACCGAGAAAACTCAGCCCGGCTTCCGCCAGGATGGTTGTCCCCATCATCATGGTAATCAGAACCAGTATCGGAGAAAAGCAGTTGGGCACAATATGGCGTATAATAATACGCAAGTTGCTGGCTCCCATGGCATGGGCTGCCATAACATAATCGATCGACCTGGCAACCAGCACCTGACTGGTCATCAGCCTGGCGTACCCGGGTATCAAGCCGAATCCCAGGGCGATGATAATGTTTTTCAGTCCTCCCCCCAAAAGGGCCGCTATGGTCAGTGCCAGT
>DAOUAU010000246.1:0-5788 GCA_034433195.1 Dehalococcoidales bacterium | reverse complement strand
ATCAGTACATCCATCAATCTTCCGATGATGGCGCCGGGTATACCGCCGAAATAGCCGGCGATGGCCCCCAAAGTCACGCCGAATCCTCCTGCGATCAACACCACAATTATTCCCACAATCAGGGAGATCCGTGTGCCGAAGATCAAACGGCTCAAGGTATCTCTGCCGATGGCATCAGTTCCCAGCCAGTGCTGGGAACTGGGTTGTTGCAGCGCCTCGCTGAGGTTCCGCTTGATTGGATCGTAAGGCGCAATCTGCGGTGCGAAGATTGCGGTGATGACAAACAATACGATGATAACCAGACCGAACACTACCAGACTGCGGCCCAGGAACACTTTGAAAAAACGCTTCACCTCGTTGGTGCGCTGAGGGGCTTTGCCGGTTAATGAATTTAGTATATTTTCATCTTGCACGTTTTGGTGTACTCCCTTATTGGTATTGAACTCTGGGATCCAGCCAGCCGTAGGAGAGGTCAACGAGCAGGTTTGTCAGTAACACTGTGGCCGCGAAAAACACGATAATACCCTGGGTTACCGGGTAATCCTGGTTAAGCATAGCGGTGACCGCCAGCCGCCCCATGCCCGGGATATTAAATACGGTCTCGACCAGCACCGAGCCGCCGATAATTCCACTCAGGCCCAGTCCCGACAGGACCACTACCGGGATGAGGCCATTTCTCAGGGCATGACGCATTATCACCGTCTGTTCTTTCAGGCCCTTGGACCACGCAGTCCGGACATAATCCTGATGTAGTACTTCCAGCATGCTGGAACGGGCCTGACGCGCAATCACCGCGATACTGGTAATTGAGAGGCAAAGTATGGGCAAAATAACTTGCCTGGTGTTAAGCCAGAAATCGGTGAAAGGTGAAGTATAGCCGAACATGGGAAGCCAGCCGAGTTTAAGGGAAAACAGGTACATCAGGACTACTCCCAGCCAGAAAACAGGGATGGTTATACCTATGTTCGCCAGCGAGGTTACGATGGTATCGATGCATGTGCCTCTTCTCACGGCACAGATAACTCCCGCAGGGACGCCGAGAATGAAGCTGATCAATAATGCCGTGATACCGAGATGAAGCGTGATTGGCAAACGACTGGTGATATCCTGGCGAACGTCCCGCCCGTTGGAGATGGAGACTCCGAAATCTCCGCGTGAGATACCGCCCAGCCAGTTTGCAAACTGCACTATCATGGGTTTGTCCAGGCCGTACTCATGTCTGAGCTTATCTATCTGGGCTTCGGTGCTTGAGCTTGCCATTTGTTTTGATACCAGCATCAATATCGGATCACCGGGCAGCAAGCGCATGGCCACGAAAATCCCGATGAGGACCAGAAAAAAGACCAATAATGACTGTGCCAACCTGCGAACGATATATGTGGTCATCAAAACTTCGCTACCTTACTGATAATTACAGCCGGAAACCACGACTCACTTACAATAATCCTGTTTAGTTTTCCACCTGAATTGCCGGTTTGGGATTCAGGCGATACACCCCGGTGAGGGTCTTGAAGATCTCACCGGGATGTAGCCGCACTTACTGCAATAGAACTTATTTAGTTAACCAGACTTTTTCAGAGTCGAAAGAACCCCACTGGCCGTATGTGCCAAAATTGAGGCCGTTTACCTTGTCAGTGTGATTGTAGTTGTCGCCGTGGTGTTCTATCGGGATCCACAAACACTGGTCGAACATCACTCTGGCTGCTGCCTGTGTTTTGGCATTATCCGGCGGGTTAGATGTGACCGCTTTTTCAATAAGGTCCTGGAATCCGGGAACCCTTCGAATGCTGAACATCTCGGTAGAGCCTTCGCGGAAGTAAGAGTCAAGGAAGGCGTTAGAGTCTGTGAACAGACCGGAACCAGCAAGGAATATGCCTTCCCAACCCTGCTGCCGCATTGGTCCCCATTTACTCCAGTCGATAGGAGTTATTTCAGCTTGTATTCCTACTTCGGCCAGATCAGCCTGTATTGCCGCAACCCCGTCAACGAAGTCGCCAACACCATGAATGATCTTCGTTTTGAATCCGGTTGGATAACCGGCCTCGGTCAGCAAGGCTTTAGCTTTAGCTGGATCGTATGTGCGGGGTGTGATGTCAGCAAGATAGCCGTTTTGCCCTGCAACAGGCATCTGATCGGCGACCTTCCAGTAGCCGAATCCCAAAGTTTTAATAAGTTGCGGCTTGTTGATGGCATGTTCGGTCGCCATACGGACTTTAACATTGTAGAAGGGGGAGTTTTCATCGCGGCTGTTTAAATTGAGGGCAACCATGCCCATAAAGTTCTGCATTACCTTGAGGCCTGCTTGTGTCAGGTCATATGTGGTTTTAGCTTGTCTCGAATGGGTAACGTCTCCAAACCCCGCTTTCATGGCCATAACTTGAGTCATTCTATCGGCTATGAACGTACCTTCAATAGCATCCAGATAAGCTTTCTGACCCCAATAGCCATCCCATCTCTCCAATCTGATCTTGACGTCCGGTTGATAGGAGACCTGTTTGAACGGGCCTGTACCGACGGCATTTACGGCGGCCCAGGCTTCACCATTTTTCTGTACCGCTGTCGGCGAAGCTATCACCGTTCCTGCAACTGTTCCGAGTGAGGTATTCTTGAATTTTGAAACGTTAACCTTTATGGTGGAGGCATCGATAACCTCACAGGATACTACTTCTGTGCCGTATTTTCCGGCCTTGATCATGGCATCGATGTTGAATTTAACGGCATCAGCGTTAAAATCGGTACCGTCATGGAACTTGACGTTTTTCCTTAGATTGAAAGTAAATGAAAGACCATCGGCGGCAATTTTATAATCGGTAGCCAGCCTTGGCTCATATCCTCCCAAAAACTTGCCTTCCAACAGTGGTTCCATGGCGGGTTTCGCAGGGAATCCCTCCCCACCAAAGATCCTGGGGCCCCATCCGAATCCGGAAGCAGGTGAATTACTCCAGATTATTCTCAGGGTTCCGCCGTATTTCGGATCTACTGCAGGGGGAGACGCCGTGACAGTTGTGGTAGTGGTGGTTGTGGCAGTGGTGGTGGTTGTGGTTGCAGTTGAAGCACAGGCTGCCACTGTTGCCAATATCGCTACCAGCAGGAGACAAACAAAAAAGACAACTCTTGACTTGTACATTTATTCCTCCTAATCACGCACCCTGTTATAAAACGGTGCTTTTACTTTTCTTTTTCGACATACGCTGTCTGTATCATTTTTCCGATCAGTTAGATGACTATGTCCCGCTTGCGACCGTTCTGGAATTTGCATGACGTTCCGGCTATTTTTTGCCCGGCATCGGGGAACTTACTGGTATGGCCTGTTTTTTGCCATCGACGATTGCCGAGTACTCACCCGAGAGTGGACAATTCACAAAGAAGAAGGGAGTACCCACTCTCTTATGAATAATCGGGCAATGCGTAAAGTTCGCCGGGATGAATACGGAACAAGTTTGGTTGATAATCATTTTTTCCTTTTCATCGCCCAGATAAAGCTCGGTCTCTGCATCATACGCATTCAAATCAGGGGTACACGGCACAAACAGGAAGACCTGGGCAAATTCATGTTTATGAGCATCTTCTTTTCCATCAAAAGGAACACTGACGTGGGTAAACCTGATTTGGAAGTTATGATCTTTTTGAGCATGAAATATCATATTGAGAAAAGGCGGATAAATTGTATTGCGTGTAATATTGTTCGTCTTAAGATGTTCATATTTTGATTGCCCCATACTATTGCTCCCTCCATAAATTAAAAATTATTTCCTGTCCGACATCATAGACACTTTCAAGGATGGCCTATATTCGGGCATTATTTGAAAAATCACACAGCCACGGGAAGGAGCCAATCAAGCTGGGAACGATCATCCTGGTCAGTATCATTCCGTTATTCGGAATAGTTCTTCCTCCAATCTGTGGGGCAATTATACCACATGCTGTCAAGGGGTCTATGGAACCCAAATCCGCTATCTTTTGTGCCTGACGGCATCAGTGGTTCTTTTACCAAATTAGTGCGATGATTCCAATCTTGAGAGAAGTTGATAGATGGTGAATTCAGGGGAACTGAAAATTGCCATCTGTTGATTCTGGTGAAACCGGCAGTTCTTTCAGTTGACGGGTGTAATTAATACCCTCCGCACAAGGCGACAGATGGCGGATTACAGGGAGGGGCTGCTGTAAAGTTTTTTAGTCAGCTACGGAATTACTGTTAATTCAGACCACTTCTGTATAGGTGTAACTGACCGTGGTGCCTTTTGCTGGAACGCTTTTCGCCCGTATCGTTGCCTGAAGCAGGCAACCAGGACAAATCCTTATCCAAACGCAAACTGCGTGAGCCACCATCTCACGCAGTTTGCGTTCTTTGTGCCCTTAGGGCTGATAAGGAGGATCATGGTTTAAAGCCGCCTTTTTCACATCCGGCTTTTTACGTCATTTTTGGGCTTTTGGATTTATGGTAATGGCCAGGAAATACTACACAGCTTGCTGCGCGGCTTAAAATAACCTGGCCCTATAAGTTACTTCCTCTCACCTGTGCTCCCGAACTGGAAGCTTTCAATTTATTGGAGTGATTCGCTTAAGATTTGGCTACCGGGTCTTAGAATTTTTTATGCTCCTCTCCATGGCATTCCGCCTCCTACGCACAGGCGGTCTCCAGTGATATAGGAGGACTCTTCAGAGGCGAAGAAAAGAACCGCGGAGGCGATATCTTCAACCGTCCCTTCACGTCGCAAAGGAATACCTTCGGCCAGTTTGCCCATGAAGGCATCCAGGTCTTTGATTACCGGAGGCGCGAAATCGGCGGTCATGGCAGTGCGGATCATACCGGGCAGAATGGCGTTGACATTGATGTGAAACTTCGCACATTCCAGCGCCAGGTCCTGGGTGATAACAATGGCACCGGCTTTGGCCGCGGCATAGTGCAGCGACATGGGACCCGGGGCGATACCGGCCAGTGATGAAATATTGATTATTTTGCCGAAATTATTGGCTTTCATATGTGGGACGATGGCCTGACAGCACAGGAAAATGCCCTTCATGTTAATGTCTACCACTTTGTCATATTCCTCTTCCGTGATATCGTTAATAAACCTGGGCGGCTTACCGATTCCAGCGCAATTTACCATTATGTCGATCTTTTTGTACTCCTGAATGGCTTTTTCAACCATCTCTTTTACCGATTTCCCGCTGGAAACATCACAATGTACAGCCATCGCCTGGCGGCCTTTCTTCTTAACCATTTCAACTGTTTGGGCGGCATCCGCATCCAAAATGTCCGCGATCACGGATGAACAGCCCTCATCCGCAAATCTGGTGGCTATGGCTCTCCCCATTCCCCGGGCGCCTCCGGTGATTATCGCCACTCTATCTTTTAGTTGCATAAAACTCCTCCCTTCATAAATTATTCAGGAATCTCTGGATATGTTTATTTTTCAATTTATTTGTCCGGATATTTTTAATTCGGGCTAGAGGGTCCCTCTCAACCGCGGATCGAGAGCGTCTCTTAAGCCATCACCAACCATATTGAATGCAAAGACTACCAGCATGATCGCCACGCCGGGCGCTACGGACAGCATGGGATTGGTCAGCAGACGTGGATAGCCGTCATTGATCATACCTCCCCAGGCGGCGGTTGGCGCCTCAATACCGATTCCCAAATAACTCAAACCGGCTTCAGCAAGGATTGTAGCTCCCATCATCAGGGTGACCATAATAATGATCGGCGAAAAGCAGTTGGGCAGCACATGATGCCACATGATGCGGATGTCGCTGGAACCCAGGCTCCTTTCGGCCAAAATAAATT
>DAOUAU010000245.1:0-3974 GCA_034433195.1 Dehalococcoidales bacterium | reverse complement strand
CCAGCCTTTGTTCGAAAGCAATGGTCATTCTGCAAATCCCTAAAACATTTCGCGCTTTCCAGCCGATCTTTAAAACATATAGTTCAAAAGAAAATCGAAGTTCTCTTTTACTTTTTCCTTACCGGAAATTACCCCGGGATTCTGGTATGGATGTCCGCACAGCAAATATTCCACATCCAGTTTGGACAAGCGTGCAATGCTGGCTTTAAGCAGATCCGGGTCTCCTCCGGGCAAATCTACCCGTCCGGTATTATGATAAAAAATGACATCGCCGACCGCCAGCGCTTTCTTGGCTGGCCAATACAGGCTCACTTCGCCAGCAGAATGTCCGGGCGTATGGATTACTTCCAGTGGTTCAGTAACCAGATTATCAATTTTCAAGTTCCCTTCAGTCAGGGTAATATCTACCACCCCGGCTTTAAACATCCGGAAAGCGGTTTCTTCTAGTTTATGTATAGCTATTTTAGCTCCATATTTTTGCTTAAAACTACGCGCTGCCTCGATATGGTCAGGGTGAGCATGGGTGATAAATACCAGACCGATATCCTCTAACTTCAATCCATCTTTCTCAATCCCATTAACCAGTCTGTCAAATCCGGCTTCCTTAAAGAACGGGGTCACAATATGCCCGGGGTCAATTAAAATATGTTTAGTGCCCAGAGTATTGGCAAAAAGATAGCTATTGCAGTTGTTATCATTGCCCTGCCAGACATAAGCAAACAGGTTATCAGTTAATTTCATCAGCCTTCTCCGTCAAGATACTTTAATTTTATCATAGCTTACTGATTGTCAATTCTCAATTTGGAGCACGTTCTGAATTGTGCTATATTTTTTATTGAGGAACACTGTGTTTAAATCATCTCAAGTCAGATTGAAAAGAAAAGTTCCCGGACGGCCGGTGGTATTAGGTCAGAGATCTATCATTTTAGAAGGCAAATCCATCAGCTACACTCTTAAACGCAGCTTTCGTGCCAAATTGATCTGGCTTAACTACAAACACGGTCGCGGACTGGGGGTGACTGTGCCTCAGCATTATAATTTAACTGACCTGCCGGATTTTCTTGAGCGTAACTCCCGCTGGATAATCCGCCATCACACTTGCACTCACATTAAACCGGAGATTGGTCCGGCCAGTCCCAGACCGCTGGACAGTATTCTTTATCTGGGCCAGAAGGTAGCCATCGTACATAAAACAGGGGCGACTCAATCAATTGGATTATCAAAAGCCACTAATGAGCTGGTTATTACGCAGAATTCTGATTTATGCAGCACGGACCAGTCAATCTACTTGTGGATGAAAGCACAAGCAGTGAAAATCATTACTGCCAAAGTCCGCCAATGGAGCTCTGAACTGAATGTGGAATTCTCACGGATCACTATCCGCAACCAGAAGTCACGCTGGGGCAGTTGCTCTCGTTTAGGTAACCTGAGTTTTAACTGGCGTTTGATCATGGTACCTGAAGATGTTCTGGACTATGTGGTCATACATGAATTGTGCCATCTCAAAGAGATGAATCACTCCAGGAAATTCTGGGAGGTCGTGGGGGCCTATTGTCCGTGCTGGCGGGAACACCGCCGGTGGATTAACCACCACCGGGTGGAATTACACTCTTTGATTGAGATTTGAAAACGGCAACTGATTTTAACCCATAAAATCCACTTCAATGTAGGCATGACCGATTTGCTGCAAAGAATGAGCATCTGAAGTCCGAATAGTGGGGATGAGTCTATCCCGGCTGATCTGCTCAGCCGCAGTAAAATCACCGTGCAGACTGTGAGACTCCACTGCGTCCGGTTTTGCTCCTTCCAGATAGTTCATCTCCAGCGGACGGTAAAAACCCGGATGAGCTAAAATAGAAAACCAATCCTGGCCTTTGAAGTAAGGCATGCGGCGGCGGTAATAGTCCGGTATATAAAGTTGCAAAAAATGTTGGCCGTTGTGTTCCAATTCCACCCCTGGTAAAATGACGATATTTTCTTTTTGAAAATGATCCAATATTTGCAGACCGGCCACCCAGCCGTGATTGAAATTATTGGTCTCGGTAATAGCGATGCCGTTCAAACCGGATTCTTTCACCGCTTTGACAATCAGACCGGCCACCTGTGCTGTGATTTCATGGATGCCTCTGATTCCACATTCAGCTTTTAAAGCTTCTATGGGGTGCGTATGCAAATCCAATTTGAATTTTCTAGCCATACCCGACCTTTTCAGTTTTTCAGGCGTCTAAACGGTATCCAAACACCGGCAATTCGCGTTTATCTATAAAAACGCTGCGGCCGTCCACTTCCACCCGGCGTGCCGCGATCAAGTCATGCACTCCAAAAGGATAAATCTGCCAGTCACCGGCCAGTTTAAGAGCATCCTGTAATTGAGAACAGATTTCTTCGGTGTCTTTTTTTAACTCCGGTGAGGCCGACGTGGCAAAATCCGCATATTCCTGGATGTTACGGGAACAGCCAAATGCTTTCAGGGTTTTCAGTTTATCCAGATAATTTGAGCCGCTGGCCCGGTCCAAAGCTGCCAGCGTTTCTACAATCGGCAAGGGCCTGGATTGCACCAGCACAGCACCAGTATCCAGTCCTTTATCCACAAAAAACAACGTGGAACGCAGCGCTTCCTCTCCGGCCAAAATCGCTTTGGCGGCCGGCACCCAGTGCAAACCGGCATAACCTTTGGTATTATCGCCCGGGTGAACATTCAAGATACGTGGAAAATAGCGGTCAACCATCCAATCAGTATTGACCTGATTATAACCCGCCAGACATATCAGGTCAGGCTGGCGTCCCAGCTTGTTTTCAATCAAGAAGATCGCCGCTTTTTCAAAGGCTTCTCTTTCAGGACAATTACGCGGCACATTGCCCGGTCCATATTTCATTCTCAATTCGGTCAAATAGGGCACATGACTAAGTTCAATCACCGGATGCCCGAATTGACGTGCTATCTCCGTTCCGGCACAACCCGGCCGGTTGGTAAAAACCAGGTAATTGTGCTGAGGATCACGTTTTACTATCTCCCGGTAGTTAGTGCCGGAACCCGAGATAAAACACACGATTGTCAGTCTGGACCCGGATTGGATAGGATTATAAACATATTGCCGCATGCCATCATAATATCAAATTTTTAATCAGATTGTAACACGCCAGCGGTTATGATTACGCCGTTTAACGCGTTAATCATCAAAATTTCGGATTTATCTGTTTTGAATTCACCAATTCGAAACGTGGAGCAGCAACATTTTGCCATCCACGGCTGACCCTGCGCTGACCTAATACATTCGATTTCACTTAGTCCAGATTTCAAAATTCAGCGTTTAAAGTTCTGGGAGTTACCCAACCCGGTTAACAGTCTTTGAAGGATTGCTTGTTACAATAAGGGTTCAAGAAGGAAAAACAGGATTAAGCCGGAAATTCACTGGGGTGTTGGCGGGTGTGTATGTGTCAGGTAGCGGAGGCAGCAGACCCTCACATTTGTTGAATTAAGGTTAAACCGTTTTGTACCAAAAATATCTCTCCGATTCAGAAATGAATGTAATGGGTGTTTTCTATCTCCGCTTTCCATCCGGGACCGGTCAGCATGGAGCATCTTCCGGATGATGATCAAAATATCCATAAAAATACCACCAGCATAATTGCCAAATCGGCAGTGAAATGGGAAACAATGGAAGGCAATAAGCCCCCATTCAACCGGTTGACCTGCCGCCAGAGCCAGGCCCCCAGAGCCAAAAGAATTAAAATGAGAGGCAGCCAGATGAGTGCCAATTTCCCGGCTAAGACAATTATATGGTAACCCGCAAACAAAAAGTCCGTGACCACGGGTTTTTTTGAAGTATTTCCCAGATAACTTCTCCAGTATATTTCTTCCAAAGCGGGCCCAACCAGGACAAAATAGCCTAAAAATATCGGCCAGTTATTATGATTCAATCCAATCGTTATCAAGTAATCAGAGATAGCTGCCGGCACATTCAGATACGGCC
>DAOUAU010000244.1:0-3007 GCA_034433195.1 Dehalococcoidales bacterium | reverse complement strand
GGCGTTGGTCAGGTCAATATCCGCCAAAGTCGCTTTTTCTTCTTCAGAGATGATTTTTCCAAATCCCAGCGCGCCGTTTTCGGTGTGATAAAAAACCTGAAGGCCTTCCGGAACGAAACTGGAACAGAGGGTGGGAATGCCGATTCCCAGATTAACCACCGCTCCATCAAAGAACTCACGGGCAATTCGCATGGCAATAGCTTAACGGCTAAGACGTTCTTTATTCATCAGTGATTTTCTCCATGTGATGAAAATCCCCGAATTCAAGGTGTCTGGGGAAGGGGGTAGTTTCACGTACTTTTACTATGCGTTTTACGTAGATGCCGGGAACGATCACGTTATTGGGATTAATTTCTCCCGGTGCCACTATTTCATCAACTTCGGCGATGGTGACATCCGCAGCCATTGCCATGATGGGGTTGAACTGCCTTTGTGTGCCGCGGAAGATGAGGTTGCCCATAGTATCGGCTTTCCAGGCTCTGACCAGAGCAAAGTCCGCTCTCAAACCATATTCCAGTAAATGAGGACGGCTGTTAAAATATCTTTTTTCTTTCCCTTCCTCAATTACCGTTCCCGGTCCGGTAGGAGTGTAAAAGGCGGCTATCCCGGCACCGCCGGCACGGATTCTTTCGGCCAGAGTGCCTTGAGGCACCATCTCCAACTCAACTTCTCCGGACAGAATCTGTTTTTCAGCTTCACTGGGTCTTTTGGCTGAGGTAGAAAAAGGGAAAGAGGCGATCACTTTTTTGACCTGGTGATTTTGAAACAGAATACGGTGGTCATCATAATCCAGAGTCAATCCGGTTCCACCGGCGGTATTGGCGACAATGGTCAGGCGCCCTGCTCCCTGTTGCGCTAATGCTCTGATCAGAAAATACGGTGTGCCTCCCGGACCGGCAAAATTTCCGATAAAAACCACCGCTCCATCCCGGATATCGGAGACGGCTGAGGAAAAAGAATCAAAAGTTTTGTTTACAGGCATGTTCCCTCCAAACAATATGATCTAGGGAGAGATGGGACCGGCGATGTCATTCTCATGAAGTACTTTTATCAACTTTAACAAACGAACGTCTCTCTCATGACAGACTTCAGATTCACTTTTTCCTTTGTAATCATAAAACCCTTTTCCGGATTTGACGCCCAGGCATCCCTGGTTAACCAGTTCATTCAGTTTGACCGGTATGTAATCAGCAGGGGTGGTTTGGATGGAGCTTTTAGCTTTGGCGGAAATATCCAGCCCGCCAAAATCGATGCGCTGGCAAATGCCCAACACCATCATGCGCAAGGCCAGCCCCCAAACTGAAGCATCATCGATATCACTGCAGGAGAGGTAGTTATTGTCCATCAGCCAGTAGACCTCGCGCTGGAAGGCTACCTGCAGGCGGGTAACCATGTATCCGGGTAAGGGCTTATTGAAAATAATCGGTTTTTTGTCCATGCCCCGCAACATATCGGCTATTATCTGTATGTTCTCCGGGCTGGTTTGCGGACCTTTGACGATGTCCACCAAAGGGATGATCTGCGGCGGTGAATACCAGTGTACCATCAGCAATTTATCCGGCCGGGAGGTCTGAATGAAGTCAAAGATATTGAAGAAAGAGGTATTGGAAGCCATCAAAGTGCGGGGAGGACAAAGACGGTCCAGTTTGGCGAATAATTCAATTTTAGCCTCTTTATTCTCAACGATGGTTTCAATTGCCAGATCAACATCAGTCACTTTTTCCAGTGAAGTAGTCATTTTGATCCGTCCAAGAATTTGGTCATACTCACTTTCCTGCACCAGTCCGGCTTCAATCATGGTCTTCAAACTGGAGTTTATTAAAGAACTGGCGCGCGTTAAAGCCTGTGAAGAAGTATCCTGCAATGCCACCTGGTAACCGGCCTGAGCAAAAGATTGAGCGATGCCGTGTCCCATAGTCCCAGAGCCGACCACCAGAATTGTTTTAATTTTATTCATCTTCTGTCCTGTCATAATTTCAACCACCATTCATCTTGAACAACGAAGGTTGTTGTATATTTTAAACGAGAATATTAGCCGATGGCCGTCAATCCGCCATCGACATATAGTATCTGCCCGGTTACAAAGTCCGAAGCAGCGGATGCCAGAAACAGGCAAGCTCCCACCAGATCAGAGGGCTGGGCCACTCTTCCCAGCGGGCAACTGGCCAGAAAACGTCTGAGTTTCTCCGGGTCTTGCAAGGTGGCTTCCGAAAAACGGGTGGCGACTGTGGAGGGCGCGATAGCGTTGACATTTATTTTGTAGGGAGCCCATTCCGATGCCAGAGAGCGCGTCATCATGTCAATCGCAGCCTTGGTGGCGGTATACCCTTCATTTCCTCCCCAGGCGGTGGCTCGCAATCCTCGAACTGAAGAGATATTGACTATTTTGCCCTTTTTCTTTTCAATCATTAACTTTCCGAATTCCCGGCAGGATATCATGGTGCCGCGCACATTGACATCAAAAAGATAATCCCAATCATTGACCGGGAACTCAGCAGCGTTGCTTTTGATGTTCACGCCATGGGAGTTAACCAGAATGTCTACTGTGCCAAAAACGGAAACCACTTTGTCTCTGAGGGCAGCTACGCTGTGTTCATCCGTGATATCCACCCGCATAGCCACAGCGTCTGAACGCTGGTATTTGGAAACAATATTTTGAGACACCTCTTTAGCCCGATCAAGGTTACGGCCAGCTATCACCACTTTAGCGCCGTATTCGGCCAGTCCGGTTCCCAGCGCTTCTCCGATACCGCCCGATCCTCCCAGTATTACGGCTACTTTGTGATCAACTCTGAATATATCAGCCATGATATTTCAAGATTCTCCTTCTGAAACTATCCAGATACTGGTTTCAACTGTAAAAACTCTCTGGCTTCATCAGGTGTGCAGGGTTCTTTCCCCATTTCCCTGGCGATACGCACGATTCTGGCTACCAGTTGAGCATTGCTGGCTGCCAATTCACCTTTCTTGTAGTAAATATTATCTTCCAGTCCTACCCGCACATTGC
>DAOUAU010000243.1:0-3535 GCA_034433195.1 Dehalococcoidales bacterium | reverse complement strand
TTTCGATTACATCAATGGTTCGGATATTGAGTACACTATATCAATACTTGATACTCAATGAATTTGCAGTTAACATCAGCGATTCTTGACAGGATCAAGATTTGGCTGTCAGCGGTTCATGGATTATAATAAACCGAATGATAAAGAGCCTGGACTCTGGAAATTGACATACCTTAAAAAAGTGAAGGCATATCTTGCGGGCGTTGCATCAAGGTTTGTCCCTGGAACCAGCCCCGGGGATGGACACCTGACCTGGTCAGATGGACGGTAAAGCACACCCCGCTGATGAATAATTTTATTATCAAGATGGATGACGTCTGGGGATATGGCAAAGCCAATCAAGCCAAACAGCCTTTCTGGGGTATCTGAATGTATACATTCTGGGTGTTTCAATGCTCTTTCTCCGTCTCCGCTTTATAATGAAAATAGTACACCGGAGGAGGTTTGAAAAGTGAGTTTTAAAGAAATAGCCAAAACTGCCCGGATTCCGGTCGGAAGCATGCAAGAATTTGAGATAGACGGCCAAACAGTGCTGGTGGCCAATATTGACGGCCAATTTTACGCCACTAAAGGCAAGTGCCCGCATATGGGCGGTGCGCTGGCCAAAGGCAAGCTGGAAGGCCGCATAGTGACCTGCCCGCGCCACGGGGCCAGGTTTGATGTGACCACCGGAAAAACCCTGTCCGGGCCGAAAATAGGATTTCTTAAACTGAGTACCAGGGATCTGCCGGCTTATCCGGTCAAAGTGGAAGGAACCGGGATACAGATAGATATGGGTTAAAAGAGGTTGGAATTCAAAAGCCCAAACCTAACCCCGCCGCGTTTTTGCCGTTATATATATCGGACACCTCAAAACAACCTGTGGTCACGGGTAAGGAGTGATAAATATGAAAAAAGTTTTAGTCTTGCTGGTTTCTATGCTGGCCCTGGTGGTCATCGCGGGCTGCGCGCAACCGGTCATGGCGGCTGAACAAAAATCAGACAAAGCGCGCCAGACTGCACCGGCCGTGACTGAATCTGATGTTGCCAAATTAGCCAAAGGCAACTCCACATTTGCATTAAATCTGTTTCAAATAATCAAAGACCAGCCCGGCAACATCTTCTATTCGCCCTACAGCATCTCCGAAGCCCTGGCCATGACTTACGGCGGAGCGCGCGCTGAAACGGAAAAACAAATGGCGGACGCTCTGCAATTTGCGCTGGCTCAAGAACAGTTGCATGCGGCTTTCAACCGGATTGACATTGAACTGGCTAAAAGAGGGCAGGCTGCCAAAGGAGCAGACGGGAAGGGCTTCCGGCTGAATGTGGTCAACGCCATCTGGGGTCAACAAGGGTATAAATTTTCCGCGGCCTACCTGGACCTGCTGGCGCAAAATTACGGCGCCGGGATGCGCATTGTGGACTACCAGAATGCGGCTGAGAAATCACGCCAGACTATCAACCAGTGGGTGGCTGACCAGACCGAGAATAAAATCAAGGACCTGCTGCCTCAGGGTTCGGTGACGCATTTGACCAGGCTGGTACTCACCAACGCCATTTATTTTAATGCCGCCTGGGCCACCCAATTTGAGAAAACCATGACTGCGGATGGTCAGTTTACTTTACTGGATGGTTCCAGGGTCAACGTGCCCATGATGAAACAATACGCCAAAAACTATAAATACGCCGAGGGCAACGGTTATCAAGCCATTGAATTGCCTTATGACGGGCGCGAGTTATCCATGATCGTGCTGCTGCCGCCAGCCGGGCAATACACGCAGTTTGAATCCGCTCTTGACTACGTTAAATTGAATACCATATTCGGCCAAATGCAAAATGCCGCGGTTGACCTGAGCATGCCAAAATTCAAAATAGAGACCGAACTAAATCTGAACAAAAACTTGAAAACGCTGGGCATGATTGATGCCTTTGCGCCGGATAAAGCCAACCTTTCCGGAACGAACGATAAAAAAGACCTGTATATCAGCGATGTGGTGCATAAAGCTTTCGTCTCTGTGGATGAGGCCGGAACCGAGGCCGCCGCGGCCACCGGAGTGATTATAGGCACCACCTCCATGCCGGTTAACATCAAACAATTCACCATGGACCGTCCCTTTTTTTTCCTGATCAAAGACAATCCGACCGGTACCATCCTGTTCCTGGGCAGAGTGCTGAATCCGCGGAATTAAACTGGCAGTCAGCTCACCAGGTGACACCCTCAGGTGTCACCTGGTTTAACATTGCATCATTTTATTCACGCCACTATAATGACTTTATGTTGCGCTGAGTTAACTCTCAGGGGTTAAATACGAGGTCAGATGGGTTATTACGTCAGATTGTTATCACCTTCGGAAAAAGTAATATTTTTCAGCGAAATTAAACAGGAAGTGCAGACTATCAGGCTGACGGCTGGTACTGACCAGGTCTGGCAGGAAATTAACATCTCAGGCCCTTCTGAGACACCGATCGCCCTCCTGAGCCGAATGCCGGTGGATTCCAGCGGCCCCGGAGCGGAAACTATCAGTAAACTCCGCAACGGGATTTTCGGCGCCAGCCCGGCCAGCGCCCGTGAATGGATCAACACTTATATATCCGGAGTAAAAACCGTCTATGCTTTTCAGTTATTGACTGATAATTTGACCACCGATAGCGAATGGCGAACTCTGGGATACGTCCAGAACTTGCTCAAGGATCATCTGGGCGGGATTATTCAATCAGACCATGAAGGCTTTTTCAACGAAAACGGTGACTACATCCTGTGGCAGATGTACCGCGGCGCCACCGGCAGTGTGCCGGCCGCTACCATGAATGAAAACGGGGAATGGATACCCTTTCAATTAAGATTGGCGGATGAAAAAGCGGTTGAGCGCTTTAAACAGGGACAGAAGCCGCAAAAGGGGTTTTTTGAGACCCTCTTCAGAAAATAGACATCTGACCACCTCTGATTGATCAAGGAACCAGTGATCTCTGACCAAACCTGACGGCCCGGCATTCAACTAATCTTGCTTCAATTGCTCTGTCAGCAGCGGGACAATCTTGAACAAATCACCCACCAGTCCGTAGGTGGCAATTTCAAAAATGGGCGCCGCAGAATCGCTGTTAATAGCCACGATGGTGTCCGCCGTTTGCATACCGGCCATATGCTGCACTGCGCCGGATATGCCGCAGGCAATATAAAGTTTAGGGGCTACGGTCTTGCCGGTCTGACCGACCTGATGGGAATAGGCAATCCAGCCTTCATCGACCGGCGGGCGAGAAGAACCGAGAGCGGCTCCCATGGCGGCCGCCAGGTCAGCGATGATTTTAAAATTCTCCGGCTTCCCCAGGCCGCGACCACCGGATACGATGATATCGGCTTCATCCAGCTTGATTTTTTCAGTCACATCTTCGACGAAATTCAGCAATTTGGTGCGCGAGCTAACGGCTTCCTTATCCAGATCAATTTTAACTATTTGTCCCGTGCGTGAAGCTTCCGGATTACCTTGTTTGAAGGTACGGGGACGCACGGTAGCCATCTGAGGCCGGCTGGCAGGGCAAATAATAGTAGCCATAATAT
>DAOUAU010000242.1:0-2545 GCA_034433195.1 Dehalococcoidales bacterium | reverse complement strand
TTGCCGAGATATGCGGTCTGGAAACTTCCATCAAAATTGCTTCTTGATCCCAGAACAGCATTCACCCAGGGAATGGCCGAGCTTTCTACCCAGGCACTGTGGGTGCCCACTGCGGGCCAAAAAGAGCTAACCAGGTAATGAGTACAGGAAAAAGTGGGCACCATACCCATATCAATAAAAGGCTGAAGCTGTTTCAATCGTTTTTCACGGTATTCCGGATTGCTATTGGGCAGAACATTACATTTCTCCCAACCATCCACAATCACGTTCATAGCCGCATCTTTATCAGAGAAAGTAGGGACTTTGAATCTTTCTCCCTTCCTGGCCAGTTCAGCTATCTCTTCCATACTGACTCCGTACGCTCCCACCCAACCGGGTCCGGGATGCAGATCTACGGTTCCATCCAGGTCGACCAGTCTGTCGGCCCCGGCAGCCTCCCCGTAGGCAACCAGGAATTTCATACACCGTTGTTTGATTTCGCCCTGTTGGCCATCCAGTATCCGCTTTTCTTCATCTGTTAGATACATCTTTCACCACCCTTATTTCAACTATCAAGTGCTTTGTATTTTAGAACATATCCGTCTGTAAAATACCAAAAAAGTCAACCCTAACGGTTATATTTCCAGTCAATGTGAATGATGTGAGCGGCTCATTAAATCTTAATCCAAAAATCATTATCAGATCAGTGAGTGACATTAAGTAACACTCAATCATATCCCAAAACGATGTGATTGATTCCTGGTTGCAATGTTTAAATATAATACAAACAAAATGTCTATTCAAGTTTTTGCTGGTAAAGCGGCCATTTGACAATCTTACATCAAGTCATTAGAATTGTTTTATAATATTTTGGAGAATTAGAGTAATGATTTTTTCGGTCCGGAATGACAGGCGTATCAGGTTAAGCTTAGTCAGCGCTTCAGTGCAGCCGGCCAAACGCATCTTTTAGAAGAGATAAACCATTTAGTTAGAGAATCCAAACCCGGAAGCGCTGAGTTTCCGGGTTTTTTATTTTTTGAAAGTGGGGTCACAAGACGTGATAGTTAATTTCAGGCGCAGGCGCCATGCTGCAGGCAAAGAACAGAAGTGATTGGTAAGGCCAATTATTGAAATCAAATTTGGGAGAAGATGATGGACCATTTTATTAATTTTAAAAATACAGACTCAAAATATCTGCAAAAAATACTGGACCTGGCATTGGATATCAAACAAAATCCGGCTAAATATGCGCAGACTTTAGCGGGTAAAAAACTCTACATGCTGTTTCAAAAGACTTCCACACGCACATCTCTTTCATTCGCTTTTGCCATGACCGGCCTCGGCGGACAGTATTTCATGCAAAACTGGCAGGACAGCAATTTCGGGGTGGGTGAAATGCAGGATGAGGTCAGATACGTCTCTCACAACGTGGATGTTATTATGGCCAGATTAAAGGAAGTTTCAGATATCTTTCTGATGGCCAAATATTCCAGCGTCCCGGTGATTGACGGCTGTTCCAACATGTATCATCCCTGTCAGGCTATGGCGGATTTGCTGACGGTCAAAGAAAAATGTGGCAGCCTGAAAGTAAAAATGATGTACATCGGGGTCAGAAACAACGTGCTGAATTCTTTGATGGACTCATTACCCAAACTAGGCGGGCAACTGTACGCGGTGACGCCGATTGTAAACGAACCTTCCAAAGATGAGGAGTTATATCAAGCCGCGCTTAAAACCGGCAATTTCTTCGATGTCGGACAGGGGCATCCCGATCCAGCCGAGGTGAAAAAGCTGGTCAAAGAGATGGACGTACTATATACCGATACCTGGGTGGACATGGAATTCATCAATGACAAGAAGTTCGAAGGGCTGAAAAATGAACGCGTGGCTAGAATGCTGCCTTTTCAGATTAACCAGGAGTTATTGAAAGGCAGTCAGGCGCTGGTGATGCATGATATGCCTGTTCATGCCGGATATGAAATCAGCCGTGAAGTGGTGGAAAAGCACATAGATACTATTTTACAGCAGGCCGAGAACCGCAAATGGGCACAGATGGCAGTGTTGGTGACTTTACTAAATCAGAAATAGTTTCGATAGATCTGACCTTTTAAGATAAAGATGGGGCAAGTGAAAGGTTTTTCGGGCTGCCAACGGAGAGACAGAGAGGTCCGAGAGGTTTCTCTCTCCCATGCAGGGTGACACTCTGCATCGAACCGGAGGAATATTAGAGAGATAATTTTTCAGGAGCGGCAGGGCAGATAAGCCGTTAAAAAGAAACCCGTATTTCAGTCTCACCGGGCGGGTTTAGAAATAATGTGCTAGGTATGGTATATTTTTAGAATGAAAATGAATACGAAGATTGAGATTATCACGGGTGGGAACGCTGCTTCTGCTCAGGGATTTTCGGCCGGCGCTACTTATGCTGGAATCAAGCATAAATCAAAAGAAGCGCTTGACCTGAGCATCCTCTACTCTGAGGTCTCCTGCCAGGCGGCTGCCACCTTTACCACCAATAAGGTACAAGCGGCTCCGGTGATAGTGGACCGCCAGAAGGTTGAAAAATACG
>DAOUAU010000241.1:0-5192 GCA_034433195.1 Dehalococcoidales bacterium | reverse complement strand
AAAAGCTGTTATTGTGCCAGGCATTGAGACGTTTATCATAAGGTGTGCGAATCAAAATGGCCGGATTTTTCCGCCGGTTATTAGGCCGGTAGATATCAGCCCGTAATTTGACGCCGTCACGCATCTCCATTACCATGTCTCTGTCCAGGCGGACTGACGAACTCTGCATGGCTGGCTCCTTTCAGTGCAATGTATCGAACAGAATGTCGGTATTGGTTAGTTATCAAGTTGAGATCGAGAATCATATCTGTCCAAAACCGGGTGCCGGAACAGGTCTGAATCACTCGTGAACGAAACAAGATGACATGGAATCCCAGGCATTCAAAGCGAGACTCTCACCAAACAACCTGAGCATCTATTACCGGCAAATCTATGAATGAAGCATATTCGGACTGATGGTATATTGTCTGATGGGCTACCACCCCTTGGGCATCTTCACCGATTGGATTGCCGGTGTTCATATTGCGATCGTAAGTTGGGAAGTTGCTGCTCGAAATCTGAATGCGTATTCGCGTACCCTGGCGAAAATGCTGGCTGATTTGTCCAAGGGTAATAATATACTCATTAACTTCTTCAGGGCTTAGCCATTCCGGCTGTTCGGAAAACTTTCTGCCGCTGGCCCGCATAATTCCCTCCCCCAGGTTAAAAGAGCGCCCATCGGTGTAGACCTGGCAAATCTTGGCGCTGAAATCCGTATCCCGGGCTGAAGAACCTGCGAAAAGATGCAGCTGCAGCGGACCGCTTACTTCCATATCTTTGTCCAATGGTGGGGTGGTATAGCAAAGGACATCCCGGCGGTTTTCAATCAGGTATTGATCTATCGGACCCGCTGTCATGCCGGGTACCGGTAAGGGCCCGATGATGGCTCCCCCAATAGTTGGCACCGGATCCAGGGGTTGATAGTCAAAGTGGTCCGGCTTTTCCGCGCCGGGCATATCCCGGCTTAACCAACCGTCGCCTCTGGCAGTATTGGCCTGGCCCCGGCTGTGAAGGTAGAACCTTTGCCATTGGACGCCCGGCGGTGGCCAGGAGTCACAACTGACCCACTGGTTCTTGCCCATCAAAAAATAGCTGACCCTGGGTAGGGCTATCTCTTTTCCCTTCAGAAATTTATCGAAAAAATTGATTTGCATCTGATTTACGCCGGAACCCTGGGTATCGGAGCGGGGGCCAAAACTCAAATCTCCCAGAGTGGAGTTAAAACGCCAGTTATGCGGCCAGGGACCCGCCACAATGTACTGGTTTTCCCGGGCTGAGGGTGAACCACCACGCTGAGACATCTCCCAAAAATTTTCAAAGACCACCCAGCCTAAGGGATCATACCAGCCGCACTCATGAAAACACGGCACGGAGACTTCCTCATATAGACGCTGTTTTTCCAGTTCGCCCTGGGATAGCGGATGCAAACGCCATTTCCAAATTTCACCTATTTGCCCGAACCTGGCCAGGGGCACATCATTCAGCGGCAAATAGTTATAGAACTCCTGCGGACAATCCTGCGCCCACTGCAAAGCCTGCCGCATCTGGTTAACATTTTCACCGTGTCTCTCGAGATTGTTCATCAGGTCCCCCAGCACCTGCGGCAGCCATGACAAAGTAGTCAGTAATGAAAAGGCTCCACCCGTACGCGCCGGTACAAACATGGTATTGAAATCAGTAGTCCAGGGCGCGATGGCTTTTAAATGAGGCGGTTTTTGGATGGCTGTGTACCATTGGAAAGAGCCCATGTGAGACAGGCCGGCCATTCCCACGTTGCCGTCGCACCAGAGCTGCCGGGCTATCCATTCTACTGAATCGTACCCATCCAGCCCTTCTACGATTTGATTTTTGGAGGGGTCCCATCTTCCTTCAGATTTGCCCCGACCTCTGAGGTCGGAATTGATAACCGCATATCCGGCATAAACATAATGATAAATCAAGGAAGGGTTGGCGCTGATATTGTCCCTGGAATAGGACCGCATCAAAATAGCTGGATGTTTAGCGGAATCGCCGGGACGATAGATATCAGCACAGACTTTTACCCCGTCCCGCATCTCCAGCATAGCTTCCCAATCGACAGTTATTTGAAAACTCATTGCTCTCTCCCGGCAGCCTGGTTAACAGGGCTTGAGCAATTTTTTTTGCCAGGCGAATCTCTGATTTACAAGGTCCCTTTTAGTCTGGGATCGAGTGCGTCTCTGAGTCCATCCCCGACCAAATTAAAAGCCAGCACCACCAGCAAAATGGCTATGCCGGGCGAGAAAGACAGCACGGGATTGTTTATCAAATACCGGTAGCCGTCATTTATCATGCTGCCCCAGGCCGGAGTGGGGGGTGATATTCCAATGCCGATGAAGCTTAAAATAGCTTCCATCAAGATCGCGGTGCCTATATTCAGAGAGAGTAAGACCAGTAATGGCGGAAACGCATTGGGCAGCAGATGGCGGGCCATTATGCGCTGGTTGGTGGACCCGATAACCCTGGCCGCGGTAACATAGTCGTTTTCTTTAAGAGTGCGCACCTGGCCGTACATCAAACGGCAATAAGTGGGTACCATGCTGATGCCCAGTGAAATCATAATATTGAATAAACCTCCACCCAGCGCCGCGGCGATCGCCATCATCAAAACAATAGGCGGTAAAGCCATCAGAGTATCCATCACTCGCATAATAATATTATCTGTCCAGCCGCCATAATGGCCGGCTATAAGGCCCAAAAAAATACCGACCACTCCGGCTAAGGTAACCGCTACCATGCCCACTAATAATGATACTCTGGCGCCATAAAGAAGGCGGGTCAATGTGTCCCTGCCAAAAGCATCGGTCCCCAGCCAGTGTTCACTGGAAGGTTGTTTGAGGATTTGGGTAAGGTCCTGGGTATTTGGACTGTAGGGAGTCAACCAGGGCGCAAAAGCTGAAATAAAGAAAAAAAGGAATAATACTAAAGCTCCAAAGATTACGATCTTGCGGCCAAACATAACTCTGACAACCCGTCGGAATTCGCTTTTTTTGGGGGCGGCAGCGGCCACGCCAACTTGTTTGGGCTGCTCTTGTTCAATCATATCTTCATGTTCCACTTAATAACGTATTCTTGGATCCAGCCAGCCGTATGACAGGTCGACAATCATGTTAGCTAACAGCACGACCAGGGCTATAACCAGCGTCACCGCCTGCACGGTAATAAAGTCCTTGGAAAAGGTAGCCGTCACCATTAACCTCCCCATGCCGGGAATGTTGAAGATAGTTTCTACGACTACGGAGCCTCCGACTACCAAACGAAGCTGCATTCCCAGAAGAGTCACAATAGGTATGAGGGCGTTTTTTAAAGTGTGTTTTAGTACAATGACTCTTTCGGACAGACCCTTTGACCAGGCCGTCCGGATATAGTCCTGGCGGATAACTTCCAGCATACTGGAGCGGGTCTGCCGGGCCAGAACCGCGATTGAAGGAATCGCCAGGCAGATAACCGGCATAATGGCCTTGCGTATGCTTTGCCAGAAGTCCTCAAAGGGTGATATATACCCCTGAATCGGAAGCCAGCCTAGCTTAAGTCCAAAGAAATAAATGCCCAATATGCCCAACCAGAAGATAGGTACGGCGACCCCCAGGTTGGCGATTACAGTTATCACCGAGTCCAGCAGGCTGCCTCTTCTAACGGCACAAATGACACCTGACACTATCCCCAACACCACGCTTAAAACCAGGGCAATTACGGATAAATTAAGAGTGATGGGCAGGCGCTGGCTGATAAGGTGCTGGACATCTTCCTGGTATTTTAAAGATTTTCCAAAATCTCCTCTGGCAACATTGGAGAGCCAGTGCCAGTATTGCTGAATAAATGGTCGATCCAGATAGAGCTGTTGCCTGAGCGCATTGATTTGCTCCGGAGTGGCTTCCGCCCCCAGCATGAGAGCGGCAGGATCCCCGGGAGTGATGTGAATAAGGGTAAAGGTCAGAATGGTAACCAGCACAATTACCACCAGGCTTAATATCAGTCTACGGATAATGTACGTGCCCATTTTTGTTACTACAATTCCTCACATTCACTTTTGCTCATACTATTTTAGCGTTGCCCAGCCAGGTTCAGGATAAATTACCGGACCGGACTCTTTGGATGGAAGGATAATGGTGCCCGAACCCGGCATGGTGACTTCATGTTTTTGGTTTTCACACCAGCATCTGATATCAACACAATGCCGGCCGTTATTCACGTACTTTTTGTTGACTGTGCCCTTGCACCAGGTTATGTCTCCTTCCTGGTTAAATCCCCGCACCTCAGCTGCCGATTTCCAGAGAAAACCCTCATCGCCCATCCAGTTAGTTAACACCATATTGCGCCAGGCATTTCTCTGAGCTCCGGCATCATGCATGCGGGACACTCCTCTGTCGGACTGGGTTTTGACGTTAAACATGGAAGGGCGCACGTATACCTTCAAACCCGGGTCGTAAACTCCTTTGCCTGTCTTATGTTTATCCGAGATGATGCGGAAGAGCCGGTCGGAAACGCAGGTGGGAGGATTGCCTTTGCCTACAAACCAGGCAAATTTTTCACTGGCGCTATAGGGACCTCGTACCACCGGTGTCAATTCTTGCCCCTCAACCACATCTTCCCAATAGCGGGTTTGTGAACCGCGGGGAAGTTCATTGTCCTGAGCCCGGTAGACCTTATCAATTTCTTCTTTGGAATATTCGGGCATGGGCTCTTCCGGTTTTTTCCCTTTGGCATCCTGGTTCTGAAGGGGTTCCATAAAGATAACCCAGGACTTATAAGTGGCAACCACATCGCCGCCCCCCCGCATCAGTTCGCCTTTTTCGCTTACTATCACCAGTTGTCCCGAGAAACGGCTGGGTTTTAGTTGTATATCCAGTGGATAGGTCACCCTGGCGCTGTATTGATCGCCCTCACAGACCGGTTTGAAATATTCCCATTCAAACCCGGATAAGAAACCTTCCACACCGGGGGGAACACTATCAGGGTGCTGGGCGCAATTGATGGTTTCTAAAAACGTGGGGGGCGCAATAAGACAGCCATACTTTGATTTGATGGCATAATTGACATCCCGGTAAAGCGGATTGATGTCTCCTATTCCATCCACGAAGTGCCTCACAGCGTCACGCGTAACCCGGGTATTGAAGTATTCCTGGAGGTAGTCCGGATCAGCTGCGTTGAATTCTTTATAAGTGCGGACTTGCCCGATTTTTCCTCGCATATCT
>DAOUAU010000240.1:0-6028 GCA_034433195.1 Dehalococcoidales bacterium | reverse complement strand
CCCGGGGACGGCCGCGCCGCGCAAAGCGGTTTGAACAGCTTCATTAAGACTTTTCTGGGAGGCGGCCGCACAGCGCACATTGGATTTGACGGCAATAATCATGCCGATGAATCCGGCTGCGCCAGAGCAAATGGCGCCTATCGGGAAGGCAATACCGGTCTTCCAGGCAAATTCAGCAGCGGTAACACCCTCAATACCTCTCTGTCCCTGCAAGACACCTACCAGGACCGCGATGATGATAGCCACGAATACAGAAATCATACCGATGGTGCCATATTGCCGCTTCAGGAAAGCCCATGCACCCTCATAGATCATATCGCCGACTTTCTTCATTTCCGGTGTTCCGGTGCTGCGTTTGAGCGTGGTGATGATCAGCCAGACGGCGAAAACGACTGTTACCGCGCTTGCAGCTGGTACCAACCAAAAAATCCCAGGCATTTCTCCTCCTTTTTTATTACCTACCTAAAAATATTTGGATATTCACGTGATTCTTTTAATATCATCCGCAGGCTCTATTTAAGGTGGATTTAACATAACGCCAAAGCTATCGTAGATCAGCACTATCATACTACATGCCCTCAAAGGGGTCAATAAGCGAATAGGACGATGATTCACCATCTGCCTGCTTCTTTCAGGATTAAAGTAATTGTACCCATTTGATGAAAGAACCCCTGATTCCACCAGAAATTAAAGATGGCGGATCTGGGAGAAGCTTAGCGAATATAATCGTAACACACTACCATTTGATTCAACTTCACTTTTTCAGACTAAAGGTGTATTATAAAAAAAATCCCCTCACATGCGGAAAAAGCTATGGCTGGATCTGCTTGTAAACTCCAGTATTTGACAAAGTTTAATGACAAGGAGCTTGGAGACACATGGAAAAAGGCAAAAAAGTGGTAAAAACTACCGCCTGGTCGCCAGGTTGCGGTTCGCACGGCGGCTGCGGTCTGAAACTGGAAGTCCAGAACGGTAAGCTGGTCAAGGTGGAGGGAGATGAATGTCATCCCTGGAACCAGGGTAGAGTATGTCCCAAAGGCCTGGCTCTGACCCAGTACCTCAACCATCCGGACCGTATCCGTCACCCCCTAAAAAGAACAGGAGCGCGCGGGCAAAACAAATGGCAGCAAATCACCTGGGAAGAGGCCTTCGATACTTGTGAAAAGAAACTTAAAGAAATCAGAGAAAAATACGGCGCAGAATCAGTGATCTTCGGTCAGGGCACCGGTCGTGACATTGGCGGTCCCATCACCTACCTCTGTTATGCCTACGGCAGCCCCAACTGGGTGCAAATTGGTCTGGCCGGACATTCCTGCTATACTCCGCGGCAGGGCGCCATGTTCGTAACCAACGGTGATTACAGCATGGCGGACTGCTCTCAATTCCTGGAGAAACGTTACGCCGATCCGCAGTGGAAGCGCCCCAATGTAATCATCAACTGGGCCCAAAACCCGATTAACGGCTGTTTTGATGGATTCTTCGGTCACTGGATCGTGGACTGCATGAAACGCGGCTCCAAACTGATTGTCATTGACCCGCGCGTCACCTGGCTGGCCAGCCGCGCCGAAATCCATCTGCAAAACCGGCCCGGCACTGACGGCGCTATTGCTATGGGCATGCTGAATGTCATTATTAATGAAAAGTTATATGACCAAGAATTCGTGGACAAATGGTGCTTCGGCTTTGATAAACTAAAGGAAAGAGTGCAGCAATATCCGCCTGACAAAATGGCGGCCATCGCCTGGATAAAAACTGAAGACCTGGTGCGCGCGGCTCGCTTGTACGCCGAAGCCAAACCGTCAGCTATTCATTGGGGCGTTCCGATTGATGGTAACCCGCAAGGCACTACGGTGGCACAGGCCATCGCTCACCTCTGGTCAATCACCGGTAATGTGGATATTCCCGGTGGCAACGTGTTAGCCAAATCAGCCTTCGGCGTGACCACCTATCCCTTCAGCTCTCAGGAATTGACAGACCTTTACGGTGAAGAGATGGTCAAGCGTTTAAATGAGAAAAGAATCGGCTGTGACCGCTATCCGATGGTCAAGAATTTCCGCGGCTGGGGCCAGCCCGATGTTTTGCTGGAGCAATTAGAGACCGGCAAACCATATAAAATTCATGCTGCCTGGATTCAGACCTCCAACCCCATCGGCGGCCAGGCCGGAGATCCCAAGCGGCATCTGGCGGCGATGAAAGACCTGGATTTCGTAGTCGTGGTAGATACCTTCCATAATCCCACCAGTGTGGCATTGGCTGACATCGTCCTGCCCGCCGCCGCGCTGGGTGAGAAAGAAAGCTTCCGCAACTGGTGGTGGCCGCTGACCAATATGGTCAAAGCGGTTGATTCCGGTGATACCAAATCTGATTGGGAAATCAACCTGGAAATGGCTAATCGCCTGACCACCAATCCGATTCGTTTCAAGAAAGTCAAAGATTTGATTGATGACAGGCTCAAACCGGCCGGCATCACCTATGATGAACTGGCTGCCCGCGGCAGTTGGGTGGCTCCCAAATCCGGCCCCAGCGTACCTTACCGCCGTTATGAGAAAGGTCTGCTGAGAAAAGACGGCAAACCCGGCTTCAATACTCCCACCGGGAAAATTGAACTCTATGCTACTAACTTCGAGAATTGGGGGCTGGACCCGCTGCCATATTTCCAGGAGGCTTCGGAAAGCCCGGTTTCCACTCCCGACCTTTGGAAGCAATATCCGCTCATTTTCGCCAGCGGCCGGCGCATGCCAGTCTTCTTCCATGCCGAACACCGCATGATACCCTGGCTGAGGGAGATCGTGCCGGATCCGGTCATCGAAATTAATCCCGTCACGGCTAAAGAGTTGGGCATCATGGACGGCGAATGGGTTTTAGCGGAAAATAACCACGGCTCCGCCAAATTTAAAGCGCAAATCACCCCCACCGCACATCCCAAAGTAGTGTCAGTGGGTCACGGCTGGTGGATACCTGAAGCCAAACCTGAGGCTCCCGGCCTGTTCGATAACTGGCAGCATAACTGCAATCAGTTGGTGCCGATGGGCACTCAGAGCAAATCCGGATTCGGTGGCGGCGCTTATAAAACCAGCCTCTGCCGCGTAGTGAAGATAAAGAATTAAGGAAGGAATTGAGATGCCCAAGAAAGCATTAATGATTGATTATGAATACTGCACCGGCTGCAATACCTGTGAAGTAGCCTGCAAACAGGAACACGGCTATCCGGTCGGAAAGGGAGGCATTCACCTCAATCAGATTACCACTACCCTCCCTGATGGCAGAATACGCATTGACTATATTCCCTTCCCGACGGCTTACTGCGATCTGTGTGCCGCCCGCGTCCGCAAGAGCGAACAGCCGGCTTGCGTCAAACACTGCCAGGCCAGGGTAATGGAGTATGGTCTGGTGTCTGATTTGGCTAAAAAGATGGACAGAAAATCACACTGCGTCATGTTTACCCCGAAGTAGACCAAAGCTGATTCCCCGGTGTCAGGTGAATATTCCGGAAACCACAGAAGGGAGTCCAAAAAGCTCCCTTCTGTTTTGAACCAAACCGCATTTGCCCTGGCGTGCCCGCCAGACCACCACCAGGCCTGGCATTTCCACCGGTTCAAACCACCATGCCCATCTCAAACTATGACCGTCCGCGGCTAAGCAGTCTTGAGCCAAATTGACCCTGTAAAATAATTGGAATATAATCAAAGTGTCACCTGTAGAATATTCCATAGTATAGGCAGGTTCATTTGCACGAAGCTTGCGGCGTCTTCGGAGTGTATGCTCCCGGTGAAGATGTAGCGCGGATTACTTTCTTTGCCTTGTTTGCCCTGCAGCATCGCGGCCAGGAAAGCGCCGGTATCGCTACCTCCGATGGAAAGAAAATTCAACTATTCGCCAGAATGGGTCTGGTCTCGCAGGTATTTGACGAGGAAGCTCTGAGCGGACTCGCCGGCGATATCGCCATAGGGCATAACCGCTATTCCACCACCGGTTCCAGCCGCATCTGCAACGCTCAACCGATCATTGTCGGCAATGGCGATGATATTATGGCAGTAGCCCACAATGGCAACATTGTTAACTCCGACCACCTTTTCAAAGAGCTGACCGATAAAGGTTACAAATTTACCAGCACCACTGATTCTGAAGTTATTGCCAATATGATTCATTCCGCCCCCAGGCAAGACTGGCTGGAAAAAATCCGTTATGCCATGCACCGCGTCAAGGGAGCTTATTCTCTGGTGATGATGACCAAAGACAAACTCTTTGCCGTGCGTGACCCGCTGGGTGTCAGACCACTTTGCCTGGGCAAAATCAATGGGCATTGGGTAGTAGCTTCCGAAAGCTGCGCTCTGGACCATGTAGGCGCCCTTTTTGTTCGCGATATCGATCCCGGTGAAATCGTGATGATCGATTCCAGCGGCTCCCGTAGCTACCGCGCCATCATCGAAAAGAAAGCTACCTGTATTTTTGAATACATCTATTTCGCCCGCCCGGACAGCATCATCGATGGACGACTGATTTATCAAGCCCGCCAGGCCATGGGAGCCCGGCTGGCTGAAGAGCACCCGGTCAAAGCTGACCTGGTAGTAGGCGTACCGGATTCCGCTACCATCGCCGGAATCGGTTATGCTCAACGTTCGGGTATTCCACACGCTGAGGGTTTGATTAAAAACCGCTACGTCGGACGCACCTTTATTTCTCCGGACCAGCGCATGCGGGACCTGGGCGTCAAGTTGAAATTTAATCCCCTGCCGGATATTTTACGTGATAAAAATATAGTGCTGGTAGATGACAGCATCGTGCGCGGCACCACCACCCCCAAAGTAATTAACTTGCTTAGAAAAGCCGGGGCCAAAGAAGTGCATATGCGCATCTGCGCCCCGCCCATTCGTCATCCCTGTTTCTTCGGAGTTGATATGGCCTCCCGCTGGGAATTGATTGCCGCTCACAAATCGGTGGAAGAAGTACGGGCTGCCATCGGGGCTGATTCTCTGGGTTATATCAGCCTTGACGGCTTGGTCAAGTCAGTAGGTTTGCCCGCAGATACCTTCTGCAAAGCCTGTTTCACCGGTGATTATCCAATTCCGGTTCAACTGGAAATGGATAAGCTGGCACTGGAAACCAGATAGGAAATACTTTCAGCTTTTTATTTCTAACGGGAGCCGCGTTTATGTCAGAATTACCCGAAGTCATCCAGGCTCTGCTGAATCCCCAGATTTATCCTGACAAGACCACCAGAGTAGACCTCATTCAAACCCAGACGTCGTTCGTTTTATTAGCCGGCAAGTACGTTTACAAAATAAAAAAGGCCGTTAATCTGGGCTACCTGGATTACACCACTCTGGAAAAGCGGCACTATTTTTGCCGGCAGGAAGTAGAACTTAACCGCCGGCTATCGCCTGAAGCCTATCTGGGTGTGGTCCCTGTCAGCGGCCGCCTGGGCCAGTTAAATTTGGGCGGCCAGGGCCGTCCGCTGGAATATGCTGTTAAAATGCTGCACCTGCCCCAGGAGTGCATGTTGAATGTTTTGTTAGATCGTAACCGCGCTACCCCTGAAATGCTCGGCCGGGTAGCCGCCAAATTGGTGGACTTCCATGCCCGCGCGGCCACCAATCAGGAAATCAGCAATTTCGGCACATTAGAGTCCTTCAGGGTTAACACGGATGAAAATTTTTCACAGACTGAGAAATACTTCGGACTCACCATCACTCCCGCTCAATTCAACCGGATTAGAGATTATACCAACCAGACTTTGATCGAGACCAGCGCCCTGTTCAGTCAGAGAGTGGCCGCCGGACGCATTCGTGACTGCCACGGTGATTTACATTCCCAGCATATCTGCTTTAATGAAAATCTCAGCATTTTTGATTGTATAGAATTCAACAACCGCTTCCGGTATTGTGATGTGGCTTCAGAAATTGCTTTTCTGGCTATGGACCTGGACCACTTCGGACGGGCCGACCTGTCACGCGGCTTTATCGAAAGTTATGTCAGGATGAGCGCAGACCATCAAATCAATGATTTATTAAAATTATTCAAATGCTAC
>DAOUAU010000239.1:0-13107 GCA_034433195.1 Dehalococcoidales bacterium | reverse complement strand
ATAATTCTTCTTTCATAAGCTGACATTGGTTCAAGACGAATTGAGCTGTTTCGGGATTTAACCTGTTGAGCGACATTAAACGCCATTACTTTCAAGTCTTCCAAACGGCTTTTCTTGTAATTCTCCACATCAATCATAATGGGAATTTTGGCGCGGGTTTTACGAGTTAATATCAATCTGACCAAATACTGAAAAGCGTCAAGGGTCTGACCTCGGCGTCCTATCAAAGCAGTCATATCCGGACCTTTTAGATTGAAAACCACCGGATTGGCTTCTCCGTCTTCATTTACTGCTTCTTGAGGCGAATATACTTCTAAAGTAGCTTTGAAGCCTACTTTCTCCAATAACTCCTGAACTATTTTTTTAGCTTCTTCGATTGATTGATCAACTGCCGGAGAAGCTGACTGCAACACTTTAACCAAAATTTTCGCTTCCGAAGCGCCTATCCCCAGTACACCGTTGCGGCCGGAATTGATAACTGTTATTTCAAGCTTATCCAAATCAAGATTCAAGATGGCAAGAGCTTTTTTAGTAGCTTCTTCAACCGTCTTGGCGGTAATTTCCAGATTCTCCACTTTTATTCCTTATTTCTGATTTGAGTCCTTTTCATTGCGGATGATGGAGTCATCCTTTTTGCTGTGTGCTTCACCCTCTAATCGTCTCTTCAATTGACGGTCGCGGCCAGATTCATTGGGTCTCGATCCACCCCGCAAATTCCTGATAAAATTAAGATTCAAGCCGCCCCAGCCGGTGACGAAATACTGAATCACAACCGAAATGAGGTTAGATACCAGCCAATACAAAGCCAGGCCTGCCGGGAATGAAAAGCTGAAGAAGGTAAACATCAGCGGCATCATCCACAACATCATCTGACTCTGTTGAGCGGCACGCGGGTCCTGATTAGTGGGTGTAACCATCTTCTGCTGAACCCACATGGAGACACCCACCAGTACTGCCAGAATACCGTTTGGATTAGCCAGGTTCATTCCGATAAAATAAGGGTCAAAGGGAAGGGAAGCCAGCGGCACCACCCATGAGTACAGATAGCGAGACAGGTTCAGAAGACCTTCAGGATTGAAAGCCAGAGCCAGCATAATAGATTGATAGAGAGCAATCCAGATAGGAAATTGGATGACCATTGTTAAAGCGCAGCCGGCGGCATTAACACCGGATTCTTTGTACAATTTCATCTGTTCCTGGGCTAATTTCTGCTTATCTTTGGCATATTTCTTCTGCAGTTCCAGTAATTGAGGCTGCAGGTCCTGCATCTTCTTGGAAGAACGCAGTTGTTTAAGTGTCAGCGGCAACAATATGAAACGGATGATCAGTGTCAAAACAATGATAGTGATACCAAAGTTATCGAACAAATAATGGGAAATCGCTATCAGTATGTTAATAAGCGGTTGTAATAAAGCTATATCCCACGCACTCAAATAAATCTACCTCTCTCGTCAGGTTATTTTAATAATTTAATGATATCGGAGATGAGACCGCACCGGTCACCACGTTATACCCATACAGCTTGTTCTCAGCCTTTTTTGCCGCATCGACCCCATTGATATACACGATATCACCTCTGGATGTTAAAGAAGTTGATACATCCTTCATGATATCATGGATTTTTATAGCTGCGGCTAAAGGTTTAGCGGAATCAATAGACCATAATGTTTTATTTTGGGTAGCCACAATGACCTTGCCATTAACCACCGCCGGGGAAGATGAAATTTGCCCGCCTAAATCATATTCAGCGGTTTTAACGCCGGTTTTAATATCGAAAGCATACACTTTATTATCCAGACAGGGAGCAAACACTATATTGTTAGCCACCACGGCTTTAGCCCAGAACCAGTTGGCAGCTTTGTATTTCCATTTTTCCTGGCCGGTTTTCAAATCCAGGGCATAGAATGTGCTGTCCAGAGATCCAAAGTAAACCACACCGTCTGAAATCAAAGGCGTGGCAACATTATTGGCTCCGGTGGTATACTCCCAAATTTTCTCCCCGTTTAACGCATTCAGTCCGTAGATTTTTTTATCAAAAGAACCGACTACCAAAATGCCATCCGCAATTGCCGGAGTTGCCCAGATATAGCCGCCCGTTTTAAAGCTCCAGGCAACTGTGGTAGTTCTGGAAGCCAGATCTCCAACCACTTTTAGCGCATACAGGGTATAGTCAGAGCCGCCAAAATAAGCCAGCCCCTGATACACCTGTACTCCTCCAACAATCGGATAAACCTTGGCGCCCGGAATTGTATATTGCCAGACCACGTTGGCTAAAGCATTGCTCTGATAAGCCATGACCTTGCCATTATAACCGGCAATAATCGCAATCTGTCCCAAAATGGGTTTGCCGGCGCTATCCAGTCCTATCGGAACGTTATCCGCCAGGGCTGGCGTGCCATAAATAGCCACCGCGGGAACGGCGGCGCCGCAGCCCAGAGCGTTGGTAGTACCGCATGATCCACCAGTTGCCGCCACTTTCAGAGGTTCAGCAAAGTTGCGTTCAGAATTAACTAGATTGATGGCAACCAGACGGCCTTCCCGCGATCCGGTGTAAGCTGTATTTCCATCTTCACTGATAACCACTCCGGACCAGCCTACCGGGCTCATACCGGCCATGGTGCAACCGGTGCCTGTCAGCAAGACAATAGCTAATAAACCGATCAGAAGGGATAATTTAGTTAACAGTTTCCTGTTCCGTAAAAGAGTCAAAGATCAGTTCCCCTCCCATTTCAAATTCCAGCGATTTCTATTAAACACCAAATGTATCAAGAATATTCCTGGTCTGCCTGAATCATCAAATAAACACATCACTAAGGAACAGGATCATAACCACCCTCATGCAGAGGATGACAGCGGGCAATGCGTCTGGCTCCCATCCAGGAGCCTTTGAAAAAACCGTATTTGTTGATGGCCTCATACGTAAATTGTGAACAGGTTGGCAAATACCGGCAAGCCGGCGGTGTGACCTGCGAATAGGTCTTCTGATACAGCCTGATGATGCCCAGAGCTAGCTTTTTCATTCTATTTGACCAAGATTTGCGCCCGAGAAAGCAAACTTATCACAGATTGTTCAAGTACCCGGTATTCGCTTTCAGCGCTGGGTAAACGAGCGATAATAACGATATCCCAGCCGGGATGTTTGGTTGCTAATCTTAATATCTCACGCAGGATACGTTTAACCCTGTTACGGGTTACCGCGTTACCTACTTTTTTACTCACCGAAATACCAAAACGGGAGAACTCAAGGTTATTAGGTTTAGCTTTCAAGACCAGAAATCTATCGGTCCGGGTGATGCCGGTCTGGTATACCGACGTGTATTGTTCTGGTTTAGTAAGACGTGCTTCACTCTTCATACCGTATCCCGGAGAAGAGGGCAAAACTATACTACAGTTAATTTCTTGCGTCCCTTCAGCCGTCTGGATTTCAAGACATCGCGTCCGCCGCGGGAAAGCATTCTTTTCAGAAACCCGTGTTCTCTTTTGCGCGGTAATTTTTTGGGTTGCCAGGTTCTTTTCGTAGCCACTATATTTCCTTAATTTTTAATTTTTAGCCAGCATAAGCGAGCGAAAAAGTACCTATCTGGCAAACAAAGGGCGCAGACTAAAACCGGACTAAAATCTGATGCCAACTCCACCGGTTTGATGAACATGCATCGAAGTATAAGGCAATAACGCCAAATGCCGGGCCCTCTTGATAGCCACCGATACAGCTCTCTGATGCTTGGCACAGGTGCCGGTCTTCCGGTGAGGATCAATCTTGCCGCGGTCCGAAATAAACTGGCGCAATTTGGAGGCATCTTTGTAATCAATGACATCCTGCTTTTCGCTGCAGAAGGTACAAACTTTGCGCTTGGGAACATATTTGCTCCCTTCCCACTTTCTCTTAGGTCTGGCATTTTTAGTATCAAAGGCCAATTCTATACTCCCTACTTCGAAATCATTCGAATATATTATTTATGCTTTAAAAAGGTAAATCGGATGGTTCAATTTCTCCGGTGGGCTCCACCTCTTCAGATTTTCCATCACTCCGCGGGGTTCCGCCCTTTTTATCCAGGAAAATGACCCGGTCAGCAATAACTTCGGTACGGTAGCGCTTTTGTCCGTCCTGCCCTTCCCATGAACGGGTGTGCAGCCGGCCTTCGCAATATACCTTTTGACCCTTGGTAAGATATTGATTACATGTTTCAGCTAAACGGGCCCAGGTAACAACGGAAAACCATTCCGTCTCATCTTTATAATCACCTTCAGGTGCTTTAAATACTCGGTTTACGGCTACGTTAAAAGAAGTCACCGGAGCGCCACTGGGGGTGAACCGCATCTCCGGATCCCCACCCAGATTACCGATAATCATGACTTTGTTCAGGCTGGATGTTGACCTGGGACCCTCTCGTCCGCCCTGCTGATTGACCATCGAACGGCGCCTCCTGACTAATTATTTTTAATTAGTAGATAGCGTATAATTTTTTCCGAGATTTTGAGATTCGTCTCCAGTTCTTTGTTGGCTGCGGGATCCATTTTAAATTTGATCAGAACATAGTTCCCTTCCATGACGTGTTTGATCGGATAAGCCAACTTTTTGCGGCCCCAACGAGCCAGTTCAACAACCGTGCCAGCTTTGGCAGTGATATACTGGGTTAAGTTATTGATTATCGGGTCCAGAGCCTCATCTGCAACCTCTGGATGAACTATGAAGACTAGTTCATAATCATTAGCTACTTGTTCCACAATTTTGGTTTCGTCTCTTGTTACCATCTGTTTTATACTTTCCCCAATATCTATTTATCTAAAGGCTATACGCACAATAGACGCATTTTATTATAACATACTACCCGGCAATTGCAATAATTTCAGTTCAAATGGCACAAACCCGCCATAACACCCATCAGAGTGCCTCCCGGATTTAGCTGGTTTTCGGGTCAGGTGTCACTGTTCGGACAGTATCCGCACATTAACTTTTCTATTATCTCATGGATTGGCTCTCAGGGCAAACTCACACGAACTGAAAACCACTCATCTGAAAACCATCTTGCGCCATCACTTTCAAGATTCGAGTATTATCAAATAGAAATGAATTCACTCACGATTAACATTTCAGATGCGTGTATACATCCAGTAGAATTTACCCGGGATTTGGCCTATACTCAAAGTAGTAACTCAATAGGTAATTAAAGGAGCCTTGCGTTAATGATAGTAGAAATGCGTTTTAGAGCCCCTGACACAGAAATCGAAGCCGTGATGCTCAGAGCCCAATCCCTGGGCTTTAAAACCCAGCTTAACATCGGCACAGATAAAACCGTTATCGCCATTTTAGGCAGTAATACCGGCCAGGTTTCCACCGATGTCTTTGCGGTTCTGCCCGTAGTAGAAAATGTCACCCGCATCATGAAACCATATAAACTGGCATAGCGTGAGTTCATACCCAAAGACACCGTGATAAAAGTGGGAGATGTGGAGATTGGCGGAAACCGCATCGTAATTATGGCCGGGCCATGTGCGGTAGAGAGCCAAAAGCAACTGGAGGAGGCTACCCTGGTGGTAAAAAACGCCGGCGCCAGAATAGTGCGCGGGGGGGCCTATAAACCGCGTTCTTCACCTTTCAGTTTTCAAGGTCTGGAAATCACCGGATTGGAATATCTGGCCGGAGTCAGACAGAAATTTGATCTACCGGTCGTTACCGAAGTAGTTGACCCCCATCAGGTGGAACTGGTAGCACGGTATGTTGATATCCTGCAAGTAGGCGCCCGCAATATGCAAAACTTCCCGCTTCTGACTGAAATGGGCAAAATCAGGCTTCCGGTCATTTTAAAGCGTGGACTGGCCAATACCGTCACTGAATGGCTGACCGCCGCTGATTATGTCCTGGCTGGCGGCAACCAAAACGTTATTCTTTGTGAACGAGGCATCCGCACTTTTGAGGACAGCACGCGCTTCTCAATGGATATTTCTTCTATTCCAGTGATCAAGAGAGTCAGTCACCTTCCGGTTATTGTTGATCCCAGTCATGCCGCCGGGCACTATTCTCTGGTTCCAGCTATAGCCCGGGCCGCTATTGCCGCCGGAGCTGATGGGCTGTTGATCGAAGTGCATCCAAATCCAAAAGAAGCTCTGGTAGACGGTTTGCAATCTTTAACTCCTTCCGATTTCAAACGGCTGATGGGTGATCTGGAACGTATCGCCGAAGCTATCGATCGGACTATATAGCATATTATGTCAAAGCCCCGGTTCAATCCGGGGCTTTTCAGGTATATTGCCTGTGCCATCAAAATTCAAGGATTTCCGCTCTGGTTCAAAAAAGCGCCCGACCTTTCTTTTTATTCACAATTAGTGCTATATTTATCTCCAGACAACGTTTGATCTGGGGATGTGAACAATATGCCGCAAACCTACATTTCTCCCTCCAACACTTATTGTTTTGACTATCCGGATGATTGGAAATTGGAGAAGGAACAGGACGGCACCTTAAGGCTGTGTAAAAAAGTAGGCCTTTTTAAAAAAGACAGCCCCTTCTCACTGCGCATCACCCCATTGGTTTCAGATGAAATTATCTCACCTCAAGCTTATCAATCTCTATTGACTATCCGCCGTAAACAACATCAGGATCTGATAGTTATGGAATCAGATTCCAACTACATCATGAATTTTCATATTCTAAAGTACCGAAAAGAAGCCTACCAGGATATCGGAGACCGTACTTTTTTAATGCTGCAGGAATATTGGGAATTGATCATCAGCAACCGGATTTTTACTTGCTGGTTCAGTGCTAAACAGGGTGAGCAAAATTCGCTTCAGTTCAGAGAAGAAAAAACCACCGCCGAACAGATTCTTCAGAGCATAAAATTATTATGATCAGCGGTGGACTCCCGCCAAGATTGATTGACTCACTGGCTGACCATGCACAGCAACGTTTTTGAAATTGCCGTTATTAGGAACTTCAATTCCAGAGACCGGAGCGCTTCCGTCTTGCTTTCTGAGGAAACCGGACATTACAGCTTTCTGGGCGAATAGACTTAATACCTTTCAATGCGGAAACCGGTGCCGTTATGCGGGAGGATGACTAAATATTTTACCCCATTTTCCGGATTTGACTCCGTTTTCTAGAAGCGCCGGAACTAGAAATATGCTGGATGTGAATATTAAGAGCAGCAAGAAATTAACGGTGGATATTTTCCCCCAGGCATATCCGGTCACCAGAATCAAAGTAATAATACCTGTCATAAAAAGCACTGCTACTTTCAACCAGCGTCTGCGTATTCGCACGAAAGTTACCACACCAAATCCCAGGCACAAAAAACTCAGCCCTAACCAGGGCCCAAAGGAAAATATGTCCATCAAGGATCTGAAATCGGTGATACTTTTCACTTCGGTGACCGCAAACCAGGCGATAATCACCGGCAGCGGCAATAACATTAACGAAAGATACAACCAGTCCTTTTTAATGGTTTGAGTAACCACTCTGAATATCAACCACAGCGCCAGCGGAATATAAACCAATATGGCTATCCATGAAAACCCTGATGGTAAATAGAGCAGAGATAGTCCGGCAGCCAGTACTGGTAATAAAGAATAACCTAACCAGGGGAATAACCATGTGGAATGCCCGTGCCACCAACCGTAAACTGCAGTTGCCAGAATTACCATTAGAACAATCAATACCGATGTGATGCCTTGCCACCAGTTTAAAATGAAGACTATTCCAAAGAGGATATGCGGTAGAGAAGACATTAAAGCTTGTTTCCAGGTTCCCTGGCTGTGAGCTTCGTAAATCATTTTAGCCACTGTCCTGGCCGACCCCAGTAAATTCAGGCACACACTTTCAGCATCCTCATGCCGCAAACCTCTTAGCTTTAACGCGCTCACCTCATCTTCGATGTGGTTAGCTAACTCGTTCAGCACTTCCTTTTCAGCCAGAGGCTCCAGACGAAGATTGCTCTTAACGCTTTTTAAATATTCAGAAATAATAGTTGACAATCCTGCCTCACCAACCCGAACAAGCTGTATAATCCTATCAAGCGGACTCAATAAACCGCCGGACTAATATTCCATATCCAGTTTGGTATGCCAACCAGGAATTAAAAAGCAAATTATAATAAAAATTAATGAATTCAACCTGACCCGTGTTACAGATCAAGGTTGAAAATTATCCTTGGTTTATACCTTGATGTTGTATTATCAGATTCATGGCATTAAAAAAGTCGTTCCAGTCACTGCGCTTTTCAACCAGTGACTGGCGTCCCTTAGCGGTGATTTTATAATACTTCCGTTGCTGTCCATTCGGCAAAACTTGCCAGCGGCCTTCAACCAATCCACTGTTTTCGAGGCGGTGCAAAGCTGGGTAAAGTGTACCCTCCTTGAACTTAAAATAGCCTTGACTGCGCCTTTCCAGTTCTTTGATTATCTGATACCCGTACATAGGTTGATCCATTACCGAACACAACAACAAGGAATCAATATTGGTTTTTAACAGATCACGCCGCTCTGCCATTTCCTCCGCCTCCATTGATGATAACGGTGATTTCCGGATTACCCATCTTATTTTTGTTGAAATTATCTTAACAGACCAATGATGGTTTTTCAAGCTCAAAATTGATAGCTCAAACAGGGGTAAAATGCTCAGATATCACGGTGCTCACGAATAACTGCCGAATAACAGACAGGCATTGGTCCCCCCGAATCCGAATGAATTGGACAAAACGTGCTTGACCGGGACTTTTCGCGCCGCATCGGGAACATAATCCAAATCGCAATCAATATCCGGAGTTTCATAATTGATAGTAGGCGGTATGATCCCATGCGTTATGGTCAGAACACTGATGGCTGCTTCCACCGCTCCGGCCGCTCCCCACAGATGGCCAAGCATTGATTTATTGGCAGAAATGGGAATTTGATAGGCTCTGGCCCCAAAAAGCTGTTTGATGGCCCGTGTTTCAGTCAGGTCATTGGTTAAAGTGGACGTCCCATGGGCATTGATATGATCAATATCATTTAAACCAAGACCGGCATTTTGAATGGCTCTTTGCATACACAGCGCGGCGCCCCGTCCTTCAGGATCCGGCGAGGTAATATGGTACGCATCACAGTTATTGCCATAACCTGATAATTCAGCGTAGATACGCGCCCCCCGTTTTTGGGCAAACTCCAATTCTTCCAGCACCAGTATCCCGCAACCTTCACTGATCACAAAACCATCTCTATTTTTTTCAAACGGCCGCGAAGCTTTAGCCGGTTCATGATTGCGCGTAGAAAGAACATGCAGGGCATCCAGACCGGCAAACAAAGTATTGCTGATTTGAGCCTCAGACCCGCCGGCTACCATGGCATCAGCCTCACCACACTGTATAGTCCTGAAGGCCTCTCCGATAGCGTGCGTTCCGGCCGCGCAGGCTGTCACCGAACACATCAAGGGGCCTTTTAAACCGAACTGGATGGCAACCTCTCCCGCCCCCAGATTACAAATGTAACCGGGAATAAAGAAAGGCGAAACGCGGTCTCGTTTACCCTCCATTACCAAATTATGATTTTTTTCAAAACTGTCAATACCGCCCAAAGCGGTAGCGATAGCAGTTCCGATTCTGTCCTGATTGCCTGCATTCACAGTGAGTCTGGCATCCTCCAGAGCCATCCGGCCAGCGGCGGAGGCGAACTGAATGAACCGGCTGGTCCTCCTGGCTACTTTTTTCTCCATAAAGTTGTTAGGATCAAAATCCCGCACTTCTCCGGCAATTTGGGTACGGCTGCCGTGAGCGTCAAATCGGGTTATCGGCCCGATGCCTGATTCACCTTTAACCAGGGCTTTCCAATTCCGGTCTGTACCGATCCCCAGAGGCGTCACCATCCCCATCCCGGTAATCACTACTTTTCTTTGGTTCTTCATTGATAATCAACCGGCGGCCCGCCGTTTTCTCCTTTTTTTCGTAATACAGAAACTAAATGGCCAATATTTTTAAAACCTTGCCATCTGATAATAACTATCTGAAACATCCGCCTGTGGATACTCTCCACCAGTTCCCATCACGTAATTACGAATAACCGGTAATCCATTCCAAAATATCTCAGCCTGTTGTTGACGGCCTCCGACAATACAACCGGTTTTGATCAAGCATGGGTAACCAGGTTTGCTGTTTTGGTCCTTGTTCACAGACTTAATGGATAAGTATAAAAGATTCGTAAATAATTTGAAAGCTGCGCCTACCTGTAAAATTTTTATCAGGCTCATAGTCCAATGTTCAGGACGCCAGACCTCAAAATCAGAACTTGATCTTTAACCCCTTAAAACATGCATCAAGATAGTTGTAATTTGATACTCTAACTTTTATAATCAGACTGTTAGTGCCATCGCATCTTGCCGGTGAAGCGTTCACATCTTTCGATAATCACTGGCTCACAGTAACTCGTTAAAATAAATTACCTTAAGATCAACATATAAGAAGTTTACAGTAGTGTAAAATTATTATATAGTTAGAAAAATAAAATTGACATCGCACTATCTAGTCAATTGTACAGTAAAGTATAGAATTAGGAGGGAAAATCATGGCTTGGGACGTATCAAAATACAAGCAATGGCAAATTTCTGATTTAGCGGAAGCCAATATGCCCACTCCGGATGAGTGGCGCGAAAAACTGAATCTGCAGAAAGATGAGGTGATGCCGTACGGCAGAATTGCCAAACTGGACTTCATCAAAATCATGAAACGCCTTCAAAGCAGACCGGATGGCAAATACATCGAAGTGACCGCCATCACACCCACTCCGCTGGGTGAAGGAAAAAGTACCACCTCGCTGGGTTTGATGGAAGGTCTCGGCAAACGCCGCCAGAACGTTGGCGGCTGCCTGCGCCAACCGTCAGGCGCCCCCACCATGAACATCAAAGGTTCAGCTGCCGGAGCCGGCAACGCTTTACTTATTCCCATGACCGAATTCTCTCTGGGTTTAACCGGTGATATCAATGATATCATGAACGCTCATAACCTGATCATGGTAGCACTGAATGCCAGAATGCAGCACGAACGCAACTACAATGACGAACAGCTGCAAAGACTGAGCGGAATGCCGCGTCTGGATATAGATCCCAACCGCATTGAATTGAAATGGATTATCGATTTTTGCGCTCAGGGACTGCGTAACATCGTCATGGGTCTGGGCGGAAAAATGGACGGCTTCCTGATGCAAACCGGTTTCTCTGTGGCAGTCAGTTCGGAACTAATGGCGATTCTTTCCATAGTCAATGATCTGGCCGATATGCGTAAGAGGATCGCTGAGATTACCGTGGGTTACAATAAACAGGGCAAACCCGTCACCACCAAAGATCTGGGTGTAGACGGCGCTGTCACCGCTTTCATGCGCAATACCATTAATCCTACTCTCTGCTGCACTGCTGAATATCAGCCCTGTATGGTGCACGCCGGTCCCTTTGCCAATATTGCCGTCGGGCAGTCTTCTATCATCGCCGACCGCATGGGTCTTAAGATGTTCGATTATCATGTTACTGAGAGCGGATTCGCCGCTGATATCGGCTTCGAAAAATTCTGGAACGTCAAATCCCGCTACAGCGGGCTTAAACCCAATGTCTCAGTTCTGACTGCTTCCGTCCGCGCCCTGAAAATGCACGGCGGCGGACCCAAAGTTACCCCCGGTGTGGATATTCCGGAAGAGTACAATAAAGAGAACCTGGCGCTGCTCGAAAAAGGTTTGGAGAACATGCTGCATCACATCAAAGTGATCAGAATTGCCGGCATCAATCCGGTGGTTTGCATCAACCGCTTCCCCAAAGATACTGATGCTGAAGTCGCTCTGGTCAAGAGAGCTGCTGAAGCGGCCGGCGCGCGCGCTGCCGTATCCGATCATTTTGCCAAAGGCGGCGATGGCGCCCTGGAACTGGCTGATGCGGTGATGGATGCCTGCAAAGAACCCAATGATTTCAAATTCCTCTATCCCAATGAGATGAAGCTGAGAGACCGTGTCGAAAAGATCGCCAAAGTAGTCTACGGAGCTGACGGCGTTAGATGGACCCCGGAGGCCGAAGCCAAAGCTAAGACCTTTGAAAAGGATCCCAAATATGATGAGTATGCCACGATGATGGTTAAATCTCACCTCTCTTTGAGCCATGATCCTAATCTCAAAGGTGTTCCCAAGGGTTGGACTTTACCCATCCGGGATGTCTTGATCTATTCCGGCGCCAAGTTCCTCTGCCCGATGGCCGGCGAAATCACCATGATGCCCGGTACCGGTTCAGATCCGAACTTCAGAAAGGTAGATGTAGATGTAGTAACCGGTAAAGTGACCGGTTTGCATGATGTCGAATAATAGTAAATCCAAATAAAATTTCCGGATAAGGTTATGTCTATAGACAAGTGTAAAATTCACTTTAACCCGGATAATCTGGAAATCATAATAGACAGGGGCGCTAATCTGCTCTCGGCTGCTTTGGCGGCGGGTGTAAATATTAACGCCTCCTGCGATGGCATAGGCATCTGCGCCTCCTGCAAAGTCAAGATTGAAGCCGGTTCCGTAAAAAGTACGCGCAATAACAAGCTGACTCAGGAAGAATATGACCGTGGGATCCGACAGGCCTGTCTCTGTCAGGTGATCTCGGATCTCACGGTGAGTATTCCAATCGAATCCAGAGTGGACCGCACAGTGCGAGCCAGAGAACGCAACCGGGCCTCCGGAGTTGCGGCCACCGGCTGGAAATACAATCCTCCGATCAAAAAATACCTGCTTAATCTGCCTCCGGCCTCTCTTAAAGATAATTCTACGGATTATTTCAGGGTTATGTATGCCCTGAAACGCTCTTATAATTTACCTGATTGGCCAATGGACTTTGATGTAATTGGCGATCTGCCCGAGGTATTACAATCCAAAAACTGGCAAATTACCGTCACTATGATGGCCGTATCAGACCGGCCGCCCGGTCAGGATTATTTAACTTTTCGCATCATCAACGCTGAACCCGGAGATACCCGCGGCCAGATATTTGCCATCGCAATAGATGTGGGCACTAACACCGTCTGCGCTCAATTGCTGGAATTGAACCGCGGCCAAATCCTGGCTGAAACGGCCGTCCCCAATCAACAAAGTAAACACGGTCCGGATTGCCTGAAACGTATTGCC
>DAOUAU010000238.1:0-5286 GCA_034433195.1 Dehalococcoidales bacterium | reverse complement strand
TATCAGGAAATTGCCTGCATTGATGTCGGCCTTTTTTTATCTAATGACGGAACCAAATCTATCTGGCCCAAGTGATTCAGCCAACAACCGGACGGTTCAAGCACTTCTCTGCTTGAAGAACGGCACACATAGCTTTTTCAACCCCGGTACACTCTTTTTAACCGGCGATGACTTCTTTGCTATTCTCACTTGAAAAGTCTGAAAGATAAATACCCAACTGATAGCGGAGGTATTCACGCCCTCTGGCGTGCGCTATGGATATCCTGGCCCAACTTAACCCGGCGCAGAAAGCCGCTGTTGAAGCCATCGACGGCCCGGTGTTGATATTGGCCGGTCCGGGCAGCGGCAAAACCCGGGTTATCACTCAGCGTGTAGCCTACTTGATCAAGGTCTGCGGAATCAGCCCGCGTCATATCATGGCGGTTACTTTCACTAACAAAGCGGCTAAAGAAATGACCGAAAGGCTGCAGCGCCTGGTAGCCAACGCCGTGGAAAACCTGACCATGGGGACTTTCCATGCCATTTGCGCCCGCATTTTACGCATTGATGGCAAAGCGTTGGGAATTGACTCCGGTTTTATCATCTATGACGATGACGACCAGATGAATTTGATCAAACGGGCTTTGCAGGAATTTAACCTGGACCCAAAAAAACTGGTGCCCAGAGCCATTTTATCCTCCATCAGCGCCTCAAAAAGCCGTATGCAGACTCCGGAGTACTATACTTCCGCCAGCCGCAGTTATTTTGATGAAGTGGTTGGCCGGGTTTATGACCGATATCAAAAGTTGCTGGATGAAAGCCACGCCCTGGATTTTGATGATTTATTGATGCGCACGGTCCAGCTTTTCCGCAAACATCCGGATATTCTGAAGAAATACCAGGAAAGATACCTGCACGTGATGGTGGATGAATTCCAGGATACTAACCTGACCCAGTACGAACTGGTCAAACTAATAGCCGGAAAACATCGCAATATCTGCGTGGTGGGTGACCCCGACCAGTCCATTTACTCCTGGCGGCAGGCTGACGTACGTAACATTTTAAACTTTGAAAAAGATTATCCGGATGCCAAAGTGGTGATGCTGGAGCAAAACTACCGCTCCACCCGCAGCATTTTACAAACCGCTACTCACGTTATCAAGGCCAATCTGCACCGCAAAGAGAAAATGTTGTGGACAGATAACGGGGAGGGCGATCTGACCAATATCATAGAGACCTACACCGAACAGGAAGAAGCCCAGTTCGTTGTCAAAGAAATAGACCGGTTGGTCAATGCCGGGGATGTCAAATACGGAGATTGTGCCGTGATGTTCCGCACGAATGCCCAATCCCGCGTCATTGAAGAAGCTTTCGTGCGTTACGGATTGCCCTATAAACTGGTGGCCGGGACACGTTTCTACGAAAGAAAAGAAATCAAAGACCTGATCGCCTATCTGCGTTTGATTCAGAACCCGCTGGACTCAGTCAGCCTGTTACGCATTATCAATGTGCCCGTGCGCGGTATTGGCCAGACCAGCCTGGACCAACTAACCGCCTGGGCTGCCCAACAAGGAATCTCTATATATGCTGCCTTGAGGAAACTGTCTCAAAACAGTGCAACCGCAACTCCACCTCCCTTCAATTCCCGCATCACCAAAATGCTGGTCAGTTTCAGCAACTTGCTGCAGGAACTTGTTGAACAGCATCAGTCTCTGGGACTGATCGAGTTTTTTGATGCGGTGGTCACCCGCTCCGGATATAAAGACTATATCCTGAACCATGAAGATGGTGACGAACGGTATGACAACATTCTTGAATTGCGCACAGTAGCCGAGCAGTACCAAAACTATCCGCATGTTGAAGCCTTGAGTCTCTTTTTGGAAAGCGTAGCGCTGGTTTCAGATGTCGATGACCTGGAGTCCCATCCTGACAAAGTCACCTTGATCACATTACATCAGGCTAAAGGGCTGGAGTTCAATGTGGTCTTCATCGTGGGGGTGGAAGAAGGGTTGCTGCCACACTTCCGTTCTCTGGATGACCCCGCTCAGATGGAAGAGGAACGCCGTTTGTTTTATGTCGGCATCACCCGTGCCAGGCAGAGAATCTACATGGTGCATTCTTTCCGGCGCAGCCTGATGGGGCGCAGTACTGTCAATGAAGGCTCCCGCTTTTTGAAGGATATCCCCAAAAAACTGATTGCCGGCAATAATATCTGGCAAGCTGAACAAACAACGCTGGGTTCCGGTTTTTCTTCGTCTCAATTCAGACCGCCGGAGCCGGCAGCCCCCAAAACTATTTCAGTTGAACTAAAAGCCGGAGATAAAGTGCGGCACGGTATCTTCGGTGAAGGTATCGTGGTCAGCACCGGAGCCAGAGGCAATGATATCGAAGTTGTAGTGGCTTTCACCGGCCTGGGAATCAAAAAACTGCTGCTCAGCTTTGCCAAACTGGAAAAAGTTAATTGATTTCCGGTATTCGTACAACCGCAACCCGTGACCCGCAATAACCAGAGACCAGAATTACTTTCGCCTCCATGGAGGCTTTTTGCCGCATCAGTTTTCTCTGTAAATGGCTTGAGACAATTAACCCGTGAAGAAATCCCCTCTGTCTTGACCATCCCAGCCTGAATAGATGAGAAATTCTATTCTTGTACATCAGGTGTTGTACATCAGGTTGACTTAACTTCTTCAATTACCGATAATGTGAATCACCGGGCATATTTGATATGTGTTATGTCAAGCCCGGTTTCACAATACAGAAATAATCCGGTTTATGCGGAACAGGAGGAATTTCATGGAAACCAGCGCTGCCGGCAGTTCAACCTTCACTAATATTTTTCAGATTGGCCTGGTAGTCAGGGACATGGATAAGGCGATCCAGCGTTTCACTGCTTTGGGAGTTGGCCCCTTTAAACCCAGGATACTGTCACCTGACGCGAAAGAAACGTTCCGCGGTAAGCCCTTTTTTCCCAGCCAGAGGGTAAAAATAGAAGTGGCACAGGTGGGAAACCTGGAACTGGAGCTGATACAGCCGATTGATGGAGCTTCTCCACATCAGGAATTCCTGGATGAGAAAGGAGAAGGAATCCAGCACCTTGGCATCTTCGTGAAGGATGTCAAGCAGGAAGCCAAAACGCTGACTGAGAAAGGGGCAGAGGTTTTACTGACATCAGAAAGAATAGGGGGAGGAAGAGTGGCCTACCTTGACCTGAACGCTGCCGGGCTCATCATCGAGATAGTGCAGCGGCCTGAAATCACCAGATAATATCAGATCCATTCACGGCCATGCATCCACTGCATTAGTCAATAAAATAATTTTTGCCCAGCAGCCCAAATCGTTCCATCCCGGACTGCTGTGGCAACTATTCCATAAATCCTTTAATATAGGGGTATTAAGTCCCAAACGGAGGAGTTCTTATGAAAGTAGTCGCCGTCATCGGTAGCCCACGCAAACATGGCAATACGGAAATTTTGGCCGAAAGCGCTCTAAAAGCCATCGCCGAAGAAGGTCTTGAAACTGAAATCGTTTCTCTGGCCGGCAAGGATATCCGTCCCTGCATCGCCTGCATGTCCTGCACCAAACAGGAAAAGTGCTCACAGCAGGACGATCTGATGCCGGTTTATGAGAAAATGAAAGCGGCAGACGGCATCATTCTGGCTTCACCGGTCTATTACGGCTCCTGCACCGCCCTGTTGAAAGGGTTGATGGAGCGCACCGGCTTTATTTCTCGTTTCAACGGGGAACGTTTTAAAGGCAAGGTGGGTGGACCACTGGTAGTGGCCCGCCGGGCTGGTCAGGTTTTTGCCATCGCTGAAATAGACCTGTGGTATCACATCCTGGGCTTAACAGTTCCGGGTTCAACTTACTGGAACATCGCCTTCGGACGGGAAATCGGTGAGGTCTCCAGGGACCATGAAGGTCTGCAAACCGCCTACAATTTCGGCAAGAACATGGCCTTTATTCTTAAAAAGATTCACGCTTGATCGCTGTTTCCCACACTCTCAAAATCCACTACACCCCCTCCTAACCAGAGGGGGTTTTGTTTATCCTTGATAAACATGACCAAACAACTGCACTGACTTCAAAACCTGACACTGATAACTCATTCAAACTCAATAGTCCTGATAATGTCACCTAACTTTATTCTTCTTCCGGCGTTATAAAGGTATAGACAAATTCAAGCCGTGGCCGTGCAGCCGGATTGGCCGTATGTCGTATTGAATCAATCAAAAGTACGTCTTTTTACCTGTAATAAATACTATAATTTACGTATTTACTGGCCGGTAGCCGGCGATATAATGATAGTAACTTGAAAGGAGGATATGGCGATGTGGATAATCAAGTATTTGGTCTGCCTGGTTTCCAGGCACTTGTTTGTGGGGTCTCAATACAAATATTGCCTGCGCTGCGGGAAGCTGGATATGGAACATCAGCCCCAACCAGTGCATGTGCATGCCGATTTATAGTCTCTGGTTAGACCAGAGCGACAAGCCATGAGAAAGAGAGGTTAATATCATCCTCTCTTTCTTTTTTTCTCTGAATTGCGCCTGAAGACAGCAATCTAACGGGACTTATACCACTAACAACCTGACTAGATCAGTCACTTTTTCCAGCGTCTCTAAATTCTCAATCATGTCCAGGGCTTTTTCAGTCTTGCTCCTGGTGATTTTCCCGCAAAACTTAATGTTGTTCCAGTATTTCTCAGTGATTTCTGCCTGAGATAACGGACGCCCGGGATAACCACGCATCATGGAATACTGGTATGCGGCAGCATACACTGTTCCATTCTTCATTTTAACAATCAATTCCACAGCCTCGTTTTTTTGCCGGGTCGGCAGGTGTTTAACCTTAGCGCACAAAGCCAGCACTGACGGGTCCTGAACGGCTGCTTCAGTATAATGCTCCAGTTTGGCGCCTTTTCTTAACAGTACGTTAGCCACGCTATAAGATTGATAAAAGAGTGCCGCGGGCTGGGAGTCACCCTTTTTGAACGGCAAAGAGCCATAGCTGTTTAGCTGCCTCGAAGGCACTCCCACCACTATCTCCTGGATATCTCCGGCATCAAAATCGTGCTCCATCACAATATCCAACCCACAATCTATCAGGTTATGGTTGCCGTAACAGGATGGGTATTTTTTGTGCATTCCCTGCGTGTAGAACTCCTTTCCCAAATCCCGGTTCATGTACTCCGGATGGTAAGGCTTGGGGCAGTAACATTCAAAATACCCCTGCGGCCCGAAAAGCGGATCTTTCAGACCAGTATAGCCTTTTTGAGCCATCAGAACAGCGATGATTCCATTACGGGCG
>DAOUAU010000237.1:0-12345 GCA_034433195.1 Dehalococcoidales bacterium | reverse complement strand
TGTCAAAGCTGTCTCGTCCGATCTCAAACCGCATGCGGCTGTAACTGCCATGAAGCCCGCCGGCCCTGAGCGTTCGGCAGAATCCAAACCAGCCAATAAACCATCTCCGGCCGATCAATCTGAAAAACCTGTTGAGGCTCAAGCGCCCAAATCTGACAGAACCGAATTTAAGGGTAAAAAAGAGGATTCTCTGAAACCGCCTCCCGTGGTTAGAGAAAACGGCGCCTCCGCCATTTCAAATACAGAGATAGAGAGGTTGCGCGCCAGTTGGAAGCAGATTATTGAGGAAGCGCCGGTCATTATCAAAAAGAGTAATGCCATAGCTCTGCTGCGCAGCGGCAGCATCAGACCGGTAGCCATCGAAAATGACACCGTAGTGTTATCATCACAGTACCCTATCCATCGCGACAACATGCAAAAGCCGGATAATCAAAAGGTCGCTGAAGATTTAGTCAGCGGATTCCTGGGTCGTGCCTGTAAGATACGCTGCATTTGCGAACCGGAGAACAACCATTTAACCAAATCAGCCATCAAGTTGGGCGCTCAGGTTATCAGTGTGGAGGAAAAATGAACAGAAATATGATGCAGCAGTTACAGGCCCGTATGAACAAAATCCAGCAAGAACTGGCAGAAATGAATCTGGAGGTCACTACCGGCGGCGGCGCGGTCAAAGTGATTGTGGACGGGCAGCAGAAGATTAAATCCATCAAGATTTCAAAAGAGGTAGTTAATCCGGAAGATGTGGAAATGCTGGAAGACCTGATTTTAAGCGCTGTCTCTGAAGCCATCAGCAAATCCCAGGATACCGCTGCCCAGAAGATGAGCGTGTTAACCGGTGGAATGAAAATTCCGGGATTGATGTGAAAATCAGTTACACTCATGAATCGAATGTAAAGACGCGGTATTTGAGCCTAACTCATTGGTAATCAGGCCTGACGGCCTTCTTTATTGTTAATTACCCGTTTTCCGAAGCCATGACTGGATGATCAGGTGAACGCCATCCATAAAATATCGCGTCTGTTCGGAACTCCATAATTCATATTTCAGATTTTCAGGAGCTTAATTTGAGCAAAGCAGCTACCGCCACCACCGAAGCAGTCACCAGGTTAATCCAGGCATTGCACAAACTTCCGGGCGTGGGCCCCAAAAGCGCCCAGCGCATTGCTTATTACCTTTTAAGAGCCAGTGAAAGCGATAACCAGGCGCTGATCGAAGCTATCCTCCAGGTTAAGCAAAAAACCCAGTTATGCTCGGTTTGCCTGAATGTCTCGGAAACCCAGGTCTGCCAGATTTGCAGCAGCGAATCACGGGATAAGAGTAAAATTTGTATCGTTGAACAACCTCAGGATATTTTAGCGCTGGAACATACGCGCAAATTCAATGGACTTTATCATGTTCTTCACGGAGCCCTTTCTCCCGGTGATGGTATCAAACCGGATGATTTGAGAATCGGGGAATTGATGGAACGTGTGAGAAGCGGAGTAGTAACCGAAATAATCATGGCCACCAATACCAATCTTGAAGGTGAACAAACCGCCCTCTACATCCACGGTAAAATAACTCCCCTTGGCATCAAAATCACCCGTCTGGCACGCGGCTTGCCCTTTGGTACGGAACTGGAATACGCCGATGATGTCACCTTGAGCCGGGCGTTGGAAGGGCGTCAGGAGTTTTAGACTTACCGCTGGTTGTTTGAATCAGGCTGCGCCGTCTTTTTGTTCTCCTTTGGTTAGTCCATTCAATGAAGAGGTCTGGTACGGCAACCGGACCCATGACAGAATACCGCTTGATTTATATTCTTCAGTAATGACGTTGAACGGTCTCGCGCGCGCCATTTTTCACATTTCGATAATCTTGATATACAATATAAGACGAATGCCCGGAAAGGTGGCAACACGAATATGACAGGTACTTTCAGTCCACTGGCTAACGCGCAAAAAATGTTCCCTGATAAATTCGCTCGGGAGGATCTTATCTTCTCCCATATTCATCGCGGTGACAGGATATTCATATCTTCAGCTTGCGCGGAACCGCAGTACCTGGTCAGCGCCCTGGTTAGATATACTGAATCCTATCCTAAAGCATTTTTTGATACTGAAGTAATCCACATCTGGTCGATGGGCGTAGCGCCCTACACCGAAGAGCGCTTCAAAGCTAATTTCCGCCATAATTCCTTCTTTATTGGTAACAGCACGCGGCAGGCTGTCAACCAGGGTCTGGCGGATTATACTCCCGTCTTTCTTTCCGAGGTGCCCGGTCTATTCGCTAAAAAAATCATCCCGATAGATGTAGCTCTGATTCAAACCTCTTTGCCCGATGAGCATGGTTATCTCAGTCTGGGCGTCAGTGTAGATATTGTTAAAGCCGCCCTGCAGCATGCCTCTGTGGTAATAGCCCAGGTTAATTCTGAAATGCCGCGCACCCATGGTGACGGTTTCATACATATCAGCAAGGTGAATTACCTCGTCCCTTTTAACGAACCGTTATTGGAATACAGCTTCCCGGATGACACTCACAGTGAAGTCAATCAGGCTATCGGCAATTACGTTTCCCGCCTGGTACAGGACGGAGATACACTTCAGGTCGGTTACGGCAGCGTTCCGGATGCCATCCTGATCAATTTTGCCGGTAAAAAACACCTTGGCGTTCACACCGAACTGATTAGCGATGGTATCATTGAACTAATGAAGCTTGGCGTGATCGATAATTCGCTTAAAAAGATCGACCAGGGGAAAAGTGTGGCTTCTTTCTGCATGGGGAAAAAAGACACTTATAGTTATGTCAATGACAACCCTGCCATTGAATTTAAAACTATTGACTACACCAACAACCCTTTCACTATCGCCCAGCATGATTCTTTTGTCGCCATCAACAGTGCCTTGCAAGTGGATTTGACGGGGCAATCCACGGCTGAATCATTGGGAAAGACCTTTTACAGCGGAATGGGCGGACAGGCCAGTTTCATGCGCGGGGCAGTCTTATCCAAACGCGGCCGCTCCATATTGGTACTGCCTTCCACCGCCAAGAACGGCGCTATCTCCAGGATCGTTCCTTTCTTGAGTGAAGGAGCCGGGGTCACACTTAACCGCGGCGATATTCATTATGTGGTCACGGAATACGGCATCGCTTATCTGCACGGCAAAAATATCCGCGAAAGGGCCATGGAATTAATCTCCATCGCTCATCCTAAATTCCGCCGTGACTTGATCCAGGAGGCCAAGTCACAGAATTTGATATATAAGGACCAGGCTTTTATTGCCGGCAAAGCCGGTGAATATCCTGAGGAGATGGAAACCTACCGTACAACCCGCACTGGTTTGGAAATTTTTATCCGGCCGGTCAGGATCAGTGATGAACCCCTGATCAAGGACCTGTTCTACAGCCTTTCGGATAACAGCTTGTACCGCCGCTTTATTTCCCGCCGCAAAGACATGCCGCATGAAAGGTTGCAGGAGTTCGTAATCATTGATTACACCCGTGAAGTCTCTATTCTCGCCTTGATTAAAGAAGAAGATAAAGAAACCATCGTGGGCCTTGGGCAATACAATATCGATACTAATACTCATACCGCCGAAGTGGCTTTTATAGTTCACGAAGAATACCAGAACCGGGGTATCGGCACGGAATTATTAAACTATCTGACCCTTTTAGCTAAAAAACAGGGCTTATTGGGTTTCAGCGCTGAAGTACTGGTGGAAAACCGTCCCATGATGCATCTGTTTGAAAAAATGGGATTCAGCATGGATAAACGCATTGAAGATCAAACTTATGAATTAAAGATGGCTTTTAGTGAGGCAATCAGTCATGTATAAAAACCCGGATATCAAATTCCTGTTTGAACCCAGAGGCGTTGCAATCATCGGAGCCTCCAGAGATGAGAACAAGATCGGTCACAAATTTGTCAGAAACATCGCCGCGTCAGGATACCACGGTGGAATATTTCCGGTCAATCCAGAAGGCGGAGAGATTTTGGGATACCGGGTTTACAAAAACATCGCGGAAATTCCCGGTGATGTCGATATAGCCTGTATCATCATCCCGGCCAAGTTTGTTTTTGAGTCAATCAAAGCCTGCGCTGAAAAGGGCGTCAAGTTCGCGGTTATCATTGCCGCCGGATTTTCGGAAATCGGCAATTCTTCAGAAGAAAAGAAAATTGTGGCTTTTGCCCGCGAACATGGCATGCGCATCGTGGGTCCCAACATCTTTGGCGTTTACTCGGCTGCTTCATCTTTAAACGCTACTTTTGGTCCCATGAATGTCCGTCCGGGACACGTCGCCGTAATCACGCAAAGCGGTGCCATAGGCATCGGCATGATGGGCAAAACCGTCACTGAGAATATCGGTCTTTCGGCTATTATTTCGGTGGGCAACAAATCTGATATAGATGAGTCTGACCTTTTGGAATACCTGGTGGCACAGCAACAAACTAAAATAATCATGATGTATATTGAAGGCATCAGCGCTGGAGAAAGACTGGTTAAAATCCTTAAAAAAGCGGTAAAAAAGAAACCCGTAGTGGTTATCAAATCCGGCCGTTCTAAAAGAGGCGCCATGGCCGCGGCTTCTCACACCAGTTCACTGGCAGGTGAAGACCGGGTTTTTGATGACGTTATCCGGCAATGCGGAGTCCTGCGGGCCGAAAACATCAGTGACGCCTTAACCTGGTGCCGCTATCTGGCCAGTACCGCCATTCCCAGGGGTGAGAACACCGTAGTTATTACCAACGGCGGAGGCATCGGCGTATTGACCGCCGATGCCTGTGAAAAATACAATATCACCCTCTATGATGATTTACCGGCTTTGGCTAAAACCTTTGAAGAGGTGATTCCATCATTTGGCTCATCCAAAAACCCGGTTGATCTTTCGGGTCAGGCTCCGGCCGACTACTATGATAAAGCTTTGACCGCCGCACTTGAGAGCAGTTCTATCCACGCCGTGATGTGTCTGGCCTGTGAAACCGCTGTCTTTGATCCGGATGGTTTTGCCAAAGTGGTCTACCGGCAGATGCCGGCTTATCTTGGCAGAAAGCCGCTCATTTTCTCTCTTTTCGGCGGCGCCAGGATAGACCATTATCTGCAGGAATTCCGCAAAAACGATATTCCCGCCTTTGAAGATGTGTACACCGCCTCTTCATTGCTGGGCGCCATCTATAGCAACTACCGCGTGCGCAATAGTTCACCCGAACCGGTCAACAAAACAGATATTGATTCTGATACAATGAATCAGATCATTCGCAAGGTTAGAGCCGATAACCGCACTTTCCTGCTGGCCGACGAAGCACAGGAGTTAATGCGTCTAGCCGGTATACCGATCCCCAGGAGCAGACTGGCTCATAATCTGGATGAAGCCTTGAAATGTGCTGAAGAGATTGGCTATCCGGTAGTGATGAAGATTGTCTCGAAAGATATCATCCATAAGAGCGATGCCGGAGGCGTGGCGCTGGATTTGGGTGACCGCCAGGAAGTGATGGATGCTTTTGAAGCCATCATGCACAATGCCAGAGCCTACAACCCGGATGCTAAAATCGAAGGCGTTGAAGTTGCCGAAATGGTTCGCGATGATGTTGAAACCATCGTCGGCGCCCGTCGGGACCACTCCTTCGGTCCGGTTGTGATGTTCGGGTTGGGAGGCATTTATGTGGAAGTAATGCGTGATATCGCCTTCCGTTCCTTCCCCCTGGGACAACAGGAAACTTTAAACATGATCAGTCAAATACGTTCTTACCCACTTCTGCTGGGTGTGCGGGGAGAAAAACGCAAGGATATTGACACTGTGGCAGATACTATCCATAGAGTTGGAACTATTTTACAGAAATGCAAAGATATTACTGATATCGAAATTAATCCTCTGGTGGTCTATAGTCAGGGTGATGGTGTCAGAGCGGTAGATATCAGAATTTTGCTTTCTAAACCTCAGGAGGTAGTGTGATGAAGAATATCATTATTGGTTCAATCAGTGAGAACGCTGGCAAGACCAGTGTCATCGTTGGCCTGGGAAAAGCATCAGGTCACAAATTTGCCTATTTGAAACCCTTCGGAGATAGATTAATCTACCGCAAAAAACGGCTCTGGGATTATGATTCCGCCTTGATAACCAGTGTTTTTGGATTAGAACAAAGCTCGGAAGGCATCACCCTGGGCTTTGAACATGCCAAACTTCGCTATATGTACGATGAAGCCGGAACCACCAACAAGGTACAGGAGATGGCCCGCAATCTGTCCGGCAACCACCTGCTGGTGGTTGAAGGCGGAATGGATCTGACCTGCGGCAGCTCAGTCAAGCTTGATACTCTTTCTCTGGCAAGATATCTGGGCGGCAAACTGATACTGATTGTCAGTGGTGATGAGGGCACGATCATCGATGATATTACTTTTCTTAAACAGTATGTCGCTTTGACCGGGATTGATTGGAGCGTCATTATTAACAAAGTCAATAATCTGGAAGATTATAAAGCCAATTATCTGCGCGATATCAGGGAATTGGGGGTGAAAGTGCTGGGTGTTATCCCCAATGAGCCCAGACTGACACAGGTTCCCATGAGTTATATCGCAGAAAAACTGCAAGCCCGGGTTCTCAGCGGAGAAGGCGGCCTGCACAGGAAGGTCAATAAAATTCTGGTCGGTTCAATGGGCGGCGATTCCGCCATCCGCTATCCCCTCTGGAAATCTGAGAACAAATTAGCCATTACTTCCGGTGACCGCAGTGACTACATCGTTGCCGCCCTTGAAAGCAGCACCTCCGGGATCATTTTAACCAATAACTTCCTGCCGGCACAAAACCTGATATCCAAAGCGGCTGACAAGAACATCCCAATGCTGCTGGTGCCATTTGACACCTTCTCCACCGCCAAGCAGGTGGATGATCTGGTTCCGTTATTGACCAAAGATGATACAGAGCGGATTGATATCCTGCATCAATTGATTTCCGCCAATGTTGATATCAAAGAGATCGCCTGATCACTTCGTTACAGATAGAAATCTGAAGGCCTCCGGACGAAAACCGGAGGCCTCTGTTTCCAAACTATGCCCTGATTTGATGGCAGCGTTGATAGTCCACAATCAACTGCCAGAACCCAACGCCAGTCGCAGTATAATACACTGCAATGATGTTAGAGGGATATTTACGATTATTGTTTTGACAGATCTTCATTTACTAGCCCGCTTCTATTGCTGAGGGCGCTTGACACCTGCCTGAAATCAGTCCACAATTTTCTTATTATCTTGACAAGGACATTTCTGAAGATGCACAGAGAAAGCCTGTATAAACGTTTCAAACCGGCTGCCGGCCCGGCCGAAAATAATCATGAGCCCGGTTACTGGTTGGCCTTCAGTTCCTCCAACCTGCTGATCAAGGCTGAAAACTCCAGATTCAGCCTGCCTTTCTTGAGCAAATTGGATGACTTGCGTATTTCAGGGATCCGCCAGCAATATCTGGGCACTTTTGAAAATGTTCCCTGTTATTCTGCCGAATTACCACCCGATATCGCCGCTCCTGAAGGCTTCTCGTTCATCGGTTTGAGGCCCCTGTATTTTGGCGTAGATGAAGATATTTTTCTTTTAGCCGGCCGGGCTATGCAAATCATGCACTGGCATCAGACCCATCAGTTTTGCGGCCGTTGCGGTCACACCACCGAAACTCATCAAACGGACTGGGCAAAAATATGCCCGGCCTGTCAATTCATCAGCTATCCGCGCATTTCACCGGCGGTAATCGTCGCTGTGTTGAAGCAGGACCAGATTCTTTTAACCCGCTATTCTCAATTCAGGGGCAATATGCACACCATCATTGCAGGCTTTCTTGAACCTGGAGAGACCCTTGAAGAATGCGTTCATAGAGAAGTGCTGGAAGAAGTTGGACTAACGGTTAAGAATATTCAATACTTCGGGAGTCAACCCTGGCCGTTCCCTAATTCCTTAATGATTGGTTTCACTGCTGAATTTGCCGGCGGAGAACTACGACCGGATGGCACCGAAATCGTCGAAGCTGGCTGGTACTCCGCCGATAATACTCCGGTTATTCCACCCAAGATGTCCATTTCCCGTGAAATTATTGATTGGTTTATTGATAAACATTCTCACAAGGGGTAATCCCGAATTCTATCACTCCTCAATATTTTGCTTTAAAACCGCATTTCGTGGGACACTGAACGATAGCATTCAAGGGGTGGCGGTTACTCCGGCTGCACAGACCTCTCACCTGTTTTGCCTGGCGCGCGCCATTCCTGGCAGGATTCGATGGAAAACGTCACAGGTTCCCGATATTTGATTTTTCATTTTCCGGATTCTGCTGTGATTTATCATTTTCCGGCAATGTCAGCGCCAAACATTAAAGCGCTTCTGTTTCAAGCCGTCTATTCGCCCCAGTGAGTTTCGTAAACTTTATTGTTTAACTGGTAGGCTTTGGCCAGGAGACTTTTCAGGTTCCGGCGCATGGATGCTTTATCTTCTACAGATAAACAATCAAATGTCCGTTCAACCGAGTCACGGGTAACTTTATTCAGCAGGGCCTGTCCTCTTTTAGTAATGGATACCTCGTAGCGGCGGGCGTCTTCCGGGGTTCGTTTGCGGCTCACCAGTCCCTGTTTAGTCATTCGGTCAATCTGGGTAGAGATGGAATGATGCTGCCGCTGGGTGATTTCAACCAGATAATTGATAGAGGCAGGGCCGTCATGATGAGATAAAATGAACAGGATGTGCGTCTGTTCGGGTGTTAAACCGAATTGGTCCAGTTCTTTTTCTCTCAGACGCGCGATCATAAACCGGGTATGGTCCAATAGTCTCCAGAGAGTAAAATTCGGCTCTAGTTCAATCAGATGCTCATTTTTTTGCGGCGCCATTTCCAATCCTTAGTGCCTGATGCGGCTTTCGTTACATTTTTATTTACACTCATTGTATTATACCTTATGTCAAACATCAATACTCCAAAATAATTGTTCAGAGATTGGGTGACATTACAGCTTCAAACCTGATATGTTTTTACCGGTATTGTCAGGCTGAAGGTACTGCCGCATCCTGACTGGCTCTGGACGCGGATCGTGCCGCCATGAGCTTCAACGATCTGCCTGGACACCGCCAAACCCAAACCTATACCCGTGAATTTCTGGCGGTCCTGCTCTACCCGATGGTAAGGCTGAAACAAGCGACTTTGTTCTTCCAGAGTAATTCCGATACCTTCATCCCGAACATCGATACTGAGGATTTCGTCCTGATAAGAGGCAGTGAGATAAATCTTTCCTTTTTCTGGACTGAATTTACTGGCGTTGGATAACAGGTTGGTAATTACCTGCTCCAGTTTGGAAGCGTCGATCTCCACCATGGGTAAACTATCCTGCACTCTGGTGATCAACTGCTGGTTACGTGGCTCCAGCACCGGCTCGAAACGCGTGACAACTTCATGGATAAAAGTAAAAAGATTGACCGGGGTACGCTTCAGATGGAAAACACCGCGCGAATATCTGGCGATGTCCAGCAGTTCCTCTAAACGATGTGAAAGAGTTTCCGCGCCATTAGCAATATTCGTAATTAATTTTTTCTGAATGGTTTTTTCAGATTCAGCCAACAGGTCCTTCAACATGCCGGAGGAAGCCAGGATGGGCGTTATAGGAGTTCTCAATTCATGCGCCAGCACATCAATGAACATGCCGCGCATTCGGGCTTCTTCCTGCAATTCTTTTCTCTGTTTCTTTTCGGTTTCATAAAGCTCCAACATGCGCTGTTCCAGTTGCCGGCGCTCTGTGATGTCTTGAAAACTGACCACCAGATACAATGGATTGCCGTCCTGATCTCTGGCTACATTAGCAATGGTCTCAGCCGGTATTTTGTTTCCGTCCGGTTTAACCATGACATATTGGATATGTCCGCTGGAACCGCTGATCACCGTTTTCCGGATATTTTCTAAAACACGGGGGTAATCTTCAGGCAAAAAGTATGCCTTGATATTTTGGCCTATGATATTTGATTTCGGTACGCCTGCCACCTTTACTGCAGCATCATTGCAGTCATGGATATTGCCTCTTATATCACAAATCATCACACCATCAGCGATTGACCTAAAAATCAAGCGGTTTTTTTCCTCGGATTGCTGTAACGCCTGTTCATATTTTTTGCGTTCGGTAATATCCACCCAGTTTGAGATAAAATGCTGGATCTTCCCGCCTTCATCCCGGATGGCATTGATTGAGAGATCCACCCAGAAATAGTCACCGTTCTTCTTCCGGTACCGGCGCTCCTGGCGTGTACCATCTTTGTCCCGGTTGTATACATCATCGTTGATATAAACATCCTGATCCGGGACCGCCCACCATGGATAAGGTATTTTTAACCCCGCCAATTCTTCCATCGAAAAACCGCTTACTTTCTCAAAAGATTGATTTACATACCGGATAGAACTATCCGGATTTGACACCAAAATCGGATTCGGTGCGCTGTTGATCAACCCGGCGCTGTATTTTTCACTTTTCAGTAAAGCCAGTTCGGCTTTTTTGCGTTCGGTGATATCAATCCAGCTGGAAAGCGTATAATCCACCTTGTTGTGGGTTTTAATCACCCGGACAGAGACCAGCACCCAGATCAGTTCACCGTTCTTTTTCTGGAAAATTCTCTCCTGGTCCACAGTTTCCAACTGCCGGTTGTGACGGGCCACCCTTTCATGTTCCGCTATTTTGTCCGCCGGCCACCAGGGATAGGGGCTTCCCCGCCCGATGATTTCTTCACGGGTGAACCCGGTCAGATCAAACAAAGCCGGATTGGCAAAGCGAACGGTAGTGTCTTCATTAAATACCATTACCGGATTGGGTGCGTATTCAAGTAAACGCTGAGAAAACAACTGGCTGGCCTGTAACAACTCCTCCATGCGGATATGCTCTGTAATGTCTCGTCCGATGCCCACTATTGCCAGCGGTGTTCCGGACGCATCGTTGATTATCGAATGGCGATGTTCGATGTGCACATAATGGCCTTTTTGATGCCTCCAGCGTATTACAAATGGAGCATGGCCGATCTGGGCCGGATGGGTCAGATGTCCGCTCATCGTCTTCCGGTCATCTGGATGCAAAATATCCAGAGCCAAATCAGCTTTGGTGGCCAATTCCCTGAAAGAATACCCCAATACTCTTTCGAAAGAGGCGCTGAGATAATCAATCCGTATCTCCGGCCGCAGATTGACACGGTAAATCAGGTCCTGAGCCACCTCGGATATCATCCGGAAACGCTCTTCACTGACCTGTAGTTCAGTTTCGGTTTTTTGACGCTTCTCTTCCAGTTGAAGATTATGCAGCGCCAGACCGATATCGTTCGTCAGCTCCTGTAACAAACTGATTTCTTCGGCATTGACCGCGTTTGTTTGTTGCACAAGTGCCGAAAAAACCCCGCGGGTCATCCCGTCATAACGTACCGGCACCACCAGCATTTGATCTTCCCCAAAGGGATTGAAAGTGGGACAATTTTCACAAACCGGATTCGCGGCCTGGCTCACAAAGGCTTCACCGGAGTTCACAGCACGGCGGATGCAATTTGGAAACAAACCCTCTTTTATATGTTTAATTTTAATTTCATAATTGGGATGATTCTGTGATTGCGCTGACCGTAAAAGTTGCATTTTCTCATCAAACTGGACTATAAAACAGGATATGTAGCCTCGAATTGAGGTCAGGATACGGCAGCTGTTTTCCAGCAATTGCAGCGGGTCTTTTTCCAGCATAATGATGCGGTTGACTTCTTTGATAGCCCGCAACATGCGATTGGCAGACTGGAGTTCCGCTTCATTCCTTTTGTGGTTCGTAATATCCCGGGCTATGCCGGCCAAGCCGATCACTTCACCTTTTTGGTTGAAAAGAGGCGTCTTGGATGTTTCAATCCAGACAGTGCCGGCATCCGGTCGCAGATATTGATCCTCAACGGTTAAGCCGGTACCCTTTTCAATGACATATCGATCATCTACCAGGTACTTTCCGGCTGATTCTTCAGGAAAAAGGTCTCTGTCAGTTTTACCCAGCACTTCTTTAGCCGTCATGTGACCGTGTTTCAGAAACGCCTCATTAACCGCGATAAAACGCAGATTTTTGTCTTTCAGCCAGGCCATGTCCGGGATATGGTCCAGAATGGCTTGCTGTTGAATCAGTAACCGCCTGGTTTCCTCTTCCGCCAATTTCCGTTCATTGATATCCACGGTGAGAATAAATATTCCTTCCGGGACCGGGTGTATGCTCAGTTTAAACCAGCAGGTTGAACCATCCGCATACTCTAACTGGTTCTCAACCTGACCGGAAATCCTCTTTTGCATACATTCCTGCATCACTTTGAAAGCGGCTGTTTTTTCAATTCCCGGAAACACCTCCATCACGCTTTT
>DAOUAU010000236.1:0-6797 GCA_034433195.1 Dehalococcoidales bacterium | reverse complement strand
GGACCCTGGCGGGACTATCTATTCGGGGAGAAGGTGTACATCATTCTCAGTCTCACAGCCAAAGCATTGCTGGCCTGGCAGGTGTTCTTCCCGGTCTTGATGTCTGCCTAGTTTTAAATACTGACACCTGAACATCTGGGCCAGTCCGGGGCTGGTAGTCAAAACGGCCGCCAGTCTGGTCCAAAACGGTTCCAGCCAGGTGGAGATTATATCCCGAAATCAACAAGGTCATCAAACAGGTGGGGAAAACAAGTCTAAAAGGGTGACCTTGACGGGCTATGATGCCTGCCCCGGAAACACGGTCAGGAAAGAGTCCATAACTTCAGGCTCATCTAGTTGCAGACAAGAATGGTACTTGTATTTATCGCTGTAAATGGTAAAATTCTACTGTTAGCATCATAAAATGCAAATGTAAAGAAATTGGAGGCGTAACACATGCAAGAGGTATATGATTTTATCAAGAAATGCGGCACCTATTATCTGGCAACCACGGAAGGTGACCAGCCCAGAGTGCGTCCTTTTGGGACAGTCCACATCTTTGAGAACAAATTATATATTCAGACCGGAAAGGTCAAGCCGGTATCCAAACAGATGCTGAAAAATCCCAAAATCGAAATCTGCGCCATGAGCGGCGGCCAATGGATTCGCGTTCAGGCCACGGCGGTGGAAGATGATCGGGTAGAAGCCAAACAGAGTATGCTGGATGCCTATCCCAATCTGAAGAATATGTATTCGGCGACAGACAAGAATACCCAGGTGCTGTATCTGAAAGGGGCCGTTGCCACCATTGCCTCTTTTACCGGTCCACCCAAAGTCATCAAATTTTAATAATCAATACTCTCCATGACAGTGAATTTCCAGCCTGTCTGTAAAAAAAGGCTTATGCCTGTGCCGGCATAAGCCTTTGGTTTTTTTCCAGGAATGGTGGGCACTGCTGTTAAGGAGAACTGCCGGAGAATGCCTGGAGAAGAAAAGAAGAGTGATTGTTTCGAAAGAATATAGAGCGCTGCTGATAAGCTCGAATTGGATTTGGCCCTTTGCGTCTCCTCTGAATCTCTATTTATGGTAGGTTCCAAATTGGTTAGCCGCTTCCATCATGGCCCGCAGGTTCTCAATGTTACCTTTATCAATGCTGGCACCACCGGCTAAGATGTAGCCTCCACCGGAAGCGCAGGTTTCGATCAATCTACGACAGTATTCCTTAACCTGGGCAGGAGTGTTGGTGATGACTATTGAGGTTGGAACGTTGCCCATAATACATGAGACATCACCCAGGACTTTTTTGGCTTGAGCCATATCTGTCTGATCAAAATACCAGACGACACTGCTTTTGGGAGTATCCGCAATCAGTTTCAGCCGTCCGGTATACTTTCCCTCGGCAAATGGCATGGGTACCAGTCCTTCATCAATCAGGGCCATACAAATACGACGGAAGTAAGGCCAGTAAAAAGTCTCAAATTGCTTTTCAGACATAAATGTATCATCACCTTTGTGGATGGGCATCATGACGATGGGTGAATTGGTGATGGGACAGTTTTTAATAGCGTTATTAATGGTTATCTGCAGCCAGCGTTCCATGGCTTGATGTAACTTTTGCGGCTGACGGTTCATATCCATAGCAATACCCCGGGTGCCGCGCAGGTGATCGGCAAAATAATCAAAAGGGGCTCCAACCATAGGTCCGGAACTGCGAAATGAGACATATCCCCGGCTGGTTGACAGAGCGGCCACTTCCTGAACAACCGACCGCCAGGCCTGGGATTCGCCGGAAAGATCAATCAGGGTTTGGAAAGTGCGACGAATATCCGGATCAGTCATGACTGAGGCCCAGTCAGGACCTTGAAGAGAACGCATCGGCGGCAATTTCCTAAATGATTCAAAGAGTCCGGACGCGCGGGGCAGAAGGACCCGATTGGCGTAATCAGAAGGGTCATCCATCCATTTATCATATTCGTCAGCTTTCATATATTCATCTTCAACAAACTGGCTCATCTAGGCGTCAGCCGGCAATCCATGGCCGGGCCAGACGTTGGTTCTAAGATCAAGGCCTTCAGAAATTTTTCCGGATGCGGTCATAGTCGGCCCACGGAAGTAATCCATATCACCAAAATCGTCCATAAACTTTATCCAGGCCGAGCGCAGTGCTCTGGAATCATACATCACGGTGCGTAAATCAAAACCCGCGTAGTAGGCCGGGAAATTGCCAACCGGCAGCATCACCGGAACACGGTCAGGCTCCTCCAACTTGATGGCTTTGATAAAGCGGGTCACTCTTTGTTTATAGAGTTTTTCCGCTTCCTCATTGATAAATTTGGTATTAACTGGAGACAGCCAGCGCTTAAACCGTTCTTCGCGTTTCTGCTGCCAGGATAAATCCGTCCATTTTTTCTCTGTTTCGGTATCCAAATATGAAACCTCCTGTGAAAGTTGTTTTAAATATTAGAGAGCACACGCCGGAGAGCATAGCGGACATACCACGAGTTAGTGAGTCAGGGATTGTCATCACCGGACAATTGTTAAAAATAATTATTGGCCAGAGATATATTTAACAACATTTTCAGCCGCGATTCGCCCGGAATTTACGGCAAAACCAAAGGCAGTTCCGCTAAATTTATCACAATAAGTATCCGGCTCCCAACCTCCGGTATCCGCACCGGCGGCATACAGCCCCGGGATGGCACGGCACTGATTGTTTAACACTTCCATCCGTTCGTTGATTTTAAGACCTCCCATAGTGTTCAGGAAAACCAGTTCGCCCTTAATGGCATAGTAAGGGGGACTGGATAGAGGCCACAGATAGCGGGTATCTTTAAAAAAGGCCTCATCCCTGCCATGCTCACAACCGCGGTTATATTCCACAATTGTCTGCCTTAGCACTGGCGGCTCGGCACCCATCCAGCGGGCAATCTGGTCCCAGGAATCGGAAATCATCAGGCTTTGGGTATTTTGAGTGGCAAGAGCCTGAATCTGGTCCTTGAGACCGGGCATGTTCCTTCGGTATTCGGCACGGTTGTTGCCCCGGCCCTGGGTAGCCCCTCTTTTCTGTATGATCAGAATGGTTTTTGAATCGGTCAGGATATAGCCGGTTTTTTCAGGCTGGCGGAGCACGGCGTTGGCACATTCAAAGGCATGAAATCCTTTAGCTTCATCAATAAAGCGTTGCCCCATTTTATTGACATAAACGGTATATGGTTCGCGCGTAACAGTGGCCAAAACAGAGGCAGAATCACCATACACGTGCGGCCATTCTAAAAGCAGCATGCCAGGGGTGGCAATATCCGCACCGATTGCAGTAGCCATAGCCAGACCGTCTCCATCATGAGGCAGCCCGAAACAACGCACGTTTTGATCATAATCATCGCAAAATTTTTCCAGCAATTTCTGGTTACCGGCATAACCACCGGTGGCTATGATCACACTCCTGGTCTTAATAATGAATTCTTGACCATCCTTTTCAGCCAGAACGGCGTTTACGGCACCTTTCTCATCCAGAAGTATCTTTTTACATGGGGCGTTAAGCAGAAGCTGTATACCCAGTACTTCACAATTGCGGGTTAGAGTTTCAACCAACCGGGCGCCGCGTCCATCGGGAACGTGCCAAACCGGTGGTTCCTGGCCAGGAAAGTAACGTAATAAATTGAACTTAAGGCCCTTTTCTTCCAGCCATCGAATGGTGTCTCCGGATTTCCAGATATAGGCTTTGAGAATGGCAGGATCAATTTTCCAGTGGGACCAGTCCATGATGAATTTAAATAAATCTTCCCGGCGAGCTTCTACCATTTCTTGTTTTTGAAGATGGCTTTCAGCCGCGAATATGCCCCAGGCCATGGAGGCGTTACCGCCCGGCTTTGAGCGTTTTTCTAAAACCAGAACATTGGAAGCACCATTTTCTGCAGCGGCGACCGCAGCCGGCAGCCCGGCCCCGCCACCCCCGATGATGACCAGTTCAACCTCTTGATGTGGAAGCAACCTCTACCTCCCCTGGATAAACTGGGCAGCATTCTCACCGGCGATACGGCCAGAATTAATCGCATAGCCAAAGGCGCTGCCGCTGAGGTCACTGCAATATGATTCGGATTCCCAGCCGCTGGTGGTTACTCCAGCCGCGAACAAGCCTCGAAATGGATTGTTAGCCATATCCAGAGCATGCATATGTTCATCGACAATGATGCCTCCCATGGTATCCAGAATATAGGGATAACCTCGAATGGCGTAATAGGGAGGGCTGTTTAGAGCTTTCAAATAGCGGCGCTCTTTAGCAAACAGAGCATCATATCCTGTATCGCAAAAAGCGTTATATTCTTCGACTGTGGACTGTAAAACGTCAGGGTCAGCTCCCATCCACCGGGCAATTTCCGGCCATGAATGCGCGGATTTTACACGGTCTTTGTTGATTTCGGATTGCAGTGATCTTTCAAGACCATCAATTTTTCCGGTCATCGCAAGTTTAATACCTGAGTCAATCAGCGAATAATTAACCTTTTGGGGTTGATTAAGCATAGCGTTGACGCTTTCAAAGGGATGAGCGCCGGCAGATTCATCAACATACCTTCTACCGTTTTTGTTGACCCACAGAGTGACAGGTTCTCTTTCAAGGCCGCTTAACGGCCAGGTGTTGGCATCTACCCTGGGCCCTTCTTTGAGCAGCGAAACGAAAGTATCGATGGCGGCGCCCGCTGCGGCAGCCATCTGAACCCCATCTCCGGTCAAGGGTAGTCCACGCAGCGGCATATCCTGATAGTAATGGGGGCACAGGTTTTCAAGCAAGGTTTTATTGCCACCGAAACCGCCGGTGGCCATAATCACGCACTTACTATCAATTTGAAGGCTTCCCTCAGCACCGGCGGCAATTACGCCGGAGATGGAGGGTTCGGAATTACAAATCAATTTTGTAGCCTGACAATCAAGTAATATTTTGACTCCGGCTTGCCGGCATTTTTCGGCCAACAAGTGGGTCAATTGGGCGCCTTTACCTTTCGGGACATGTTCAACTCGCGGGTTTTGATTGGGGAAAAAGGCGATCACATTAAATTCCAGACCCTTTTCTTCCAACCAACGTATGGTATCGCCGGATTTATTCAAAAAAGCCCGGAATATTCTGGGGTTGACCCGGCTCCAGTGGGCCCAGCGCATAGCATGGCCGAATAGTTCATCCTTATCGGCTATGATTTTTTCGCGGGCCTGGGTGGGGCTCTCACACGCAAAAAGGCCGGTGGCTCGAGCGGTGTTGCCACCCAGGTTGCTGCGCTTCTCTAACACCACAATATTAGTCACGCCACTTTCCGCTGCCGTTAGAGCGGCCGCCAATCCGGCTCCGCCGCCGCCGATAATAACGATATCGGATTGAACCGCGGATAAAATTCGCTCTGATTGAGCGTTCATGATCAACCCCCCTTAACGTCCAGATGAAACGGAACTAAACTTATCCAATCAATTCTTTAGCTAGATCAATTTTGCTGAACTGCTCAAAACCAGTCTCGTTAATCAGGTAAGTATAACCCATTCCGACTCCATCGCCGCCTATTTTGTTCATACAACAGGGATGAACGGCGATCACCATTCCGGGTTTCAAAACGGCGGTACTGGAATCGGTGATAGACCAGAAGTCAAGGATATCCAGACCAACCGAATGTCCCGGCCGCAAGGGAGAGAGGAAGCCAATGGACTGAATACGCTTGATCATTACGTTATAAATGTCAGATAACCTGGTTCCTGGCCGCAGGATTTGGCGGGCAGATTGATCTGCCAGGCTCCAGGCTTGCACCATATCCCGAACATGAGGCAGATAATTATCCACCGGTAATGTGACCGGGAGTTGTGCGTAATAACCTTGAAAAGACGGCGAAATTTCCATAAACAAGGTGCCGCAGGTTTCTAATTTGTCTTCGGTAGGAAAAAAAGCCATATTCATCATCGAACCGGCGGCGTCCAACAAATCGAAGGAATATTCGCAACCACCCTCATAAATTACTTTTTTTACTTCAGCGTAAATTGAATATTCACTCAAGCCGGGGCGAATTATTTCACGCAGACGGGCATAGACCTGATCAGCCACCGCTGCCGCACAGCGTAGTTTTTCAATTTCTTCTGGGCGTTTAATTTCCCTGAGGGGTTTGAAATACTCCTCAAGATCTACCAGCCGGTCCTTGAATTTTTCTTTGCCAGCCAGGTACATAGCCACCGATATACAATTCATTCCCACAATGCCGATCTTATTGCCCCGGTCAAAACGAACGAGTTCTTTGACGGCTTGTTCGGCGGGAGTCAGGGTGACCCGCAAATCCATCAAATTATAAGCTTCCATGGTTTTGGGAAACTTAGGTGATCCGGAAATCAAGGAGTTGGTGAGAAAAACCGGGGTGCCTTCCAGAGGAAAAACACAGCAACCTCCCCTTCCCGACCCGGTGACATAACGGATATTACCACGATTAAAGTCATCAGGAAGTCCCACGATCAGCAGACAATCTAAACCGTCTTTACGCATCAAATCCCGAATCATGGAATGGCGGTATTGATACTCTCTCTCTGAAATAGCCATTTTATACCTCTTTGATTGATTTTTCCATTAAATTGCCGGCCGGTTACATTGGTGGGCCGCTCCTGGTGTTTATTGATGACTTAAGATTTATTCTTAAAAAATTCCGGCCAGGGGCGTTTCATTTTGCAGAGGCTGAATTTCCAGTCTCCATTTTCTTTAACATATTCACAATCGTACCGGCCCTGTACCCAGGCTTGAGATGTTGGCTTAGCCAGCAAGCGATAAAACATCCAGTGCCCTTTAGCTTCATCTCCGTCAA
>DAOUAU010000235.1:0-3359 GCA_034433195.1 Dehalococcoidales bacterium | reverse complement strand
CGGATGAATGGGCCAAAGTAATGGCTGACCATCCGGGAACTATGGATTCCGTACCCAAAAGCACGCAAAAAGTGCCTTATGGAAATGGTATTGGCAGTCAAATAACTGCTCGTGAAAGTTATGATACGCTGCTTGAATTGGAGCAAATGGGCGGTCAAATCCGGGATATTCGTGACGAATATGTGGGAGCTGAAGGCCGCTACGAAGATACCAAATTCATGTTTTCGCCGCGCACCAACCGCAACCATGCCAATGATTTGGTAATCCGCGTTTGGGGGACGACCTTCAAACCAGCCTTGAAAAAGGAGTGCCTGCGGCTGGGCGTTAAAATCTTTGACCGTGTCATGGTTACCAGTCTGCTGACCGAGGGAGGAATTCAGGGGGCACGGGTGATCGGCGCCACGGGCCTAAATAACCGCACCGGTGAATTCATGGTCTTTAAATCAAAAGCCGCGGTTCTGGCCGCGGCCGGTGACTTTTATATGTGGATGCTGGATACCGAGCGTGCGGGCAGCCGTCAGTTCCGTTCTCGTAATTCAACCGGAGATGGTGTGGCCATGGCCTGGAAAGCCGGCGCTGAACTGGTATTAATGGAAAAGACTGTTCCCCTTTCTCTGGGGACGGGATACAAGCACAACTGGTACGGCGGCGCCGGAGATGCCAGCTATGAAAACCTGCAATTAGTGGATGCCAACGGCAAACAGTTGCCATGGCCCACGCAGGGATGGAAGGATGGTGGTGAAATGCGGCCACCGCCGGATGTGTGGGCGGCAATTCGCAAAGGGATTTCAAGCGGCCAATGGGCGCTGCCTTTCTACGGAGATTTTCCCGCGATGTCTGAAATGGAGCGCAATATCACCTGGAATCTGATGCTGGGAGAGGAATCAACCACCAAAGTCATTACCAGCACCTACGAAAGAGCCGGATTCGATCCGGGTAAACACCTGCTCCAAAGTTATTCATTTATCGAAGGCGAAACCCCGGCTAACTGGCGACACGCCCGGGGCGGCGGGCCGCTGGTGGATTGGGACCTCAAATCCACTCTGGATGGACTGTATGTGGCCGGAGAGCAATTGTTCTCTCATGCTGATCACAGTTTTGCCGCCTCTACCGGTAGATATGCCGGGCGCAAAGCTGCTGACTATGCCGGACAGATAAAGCTGGCTGCAGTATCCAGAGACCAGGTGTTGCAGGAAAAAGCACGCATCTATGCTCCTATCAAGCTCTCTGCTGGTATCGAATGGAAAGAGGTGAATGCCGCCATCGCCAGAGTAATGCAGTACTTTTGCGGCGAATATAAAACCGAACTGCTGTTTAATATGGGACTTGACGCTTTGAAAGAAATAGAAGAAGTGTTTGTTCCCAGAATGCGCGCCCTCGATCCCCATAAACTGATGCGCAGCATTGAAGATCTGAGCATGTTGGCGCATGCCCAAATGGTGCTGCATGCTTCGCTGGCACGCAAGGCCAGCAGCGCCTCCCTCAATTTCTATAGAATTGATTATCCTGAGATTGACCCGGCTGACTGGAACAAGTATATCTCTATCAAATTGGAAAACAACGTGGTCAAAACCAATCAAATACCGGTCAACTACTGGGGGGACATGAAATCCAACTACGAGATTCACAACCGGGACTATCGCGGAGTTTATAAAGGAAAATAAGGAGATTAAGATGGCTCAGATAAAGATCAACGCTTTGCCAAATATAACCACGCCGAGCATGCCGGTTATTTTTAACCCGGATAGCTGCAAGGGATGCAATACCTGTGTGAATGTGTGCCCGGTAGACGTTTTTATTCCCAGCCCCGTCAAGGGCGGGTCACCCATTATTTTACATCCTGATGAATGCTGGTACTGCGGGGTCTGCGTCACCGATTGCAAACATCCTGGAGCTATTTCTTTTAACTGGCCAATACAGCAAAGAGGTTCCTGGAAAGACAAGTTGACGGGTAAGGTAATGAGAGACGATAAGTAAAAAAGCGGTTTTGAACTTCGTCAGCTAGAAGAAAAAAGCCCTGATGTCAATCAAGACATCAGGGCTTTTTGGCGTAAGGCATCAAGTGCACCGACAAAACACTGACCACAGCGTTAGTTCACCGTTATTTAGTTGCGGGGGATGGATAATGCAGGGGCGAGCTTGTATCTGCCAGCTACGCCCTCATTAAAAAAGGTTAAAGGAATAAAAAAGGATGATGTTGACTATTTGGTGAATTAGGTTAAAATATATCCATTACGATATTAGAATAAGGGGAGATTTTGATGGTTGATAAGTTAAAAATTAAATCCATACTGGAACCCGCCCGTGAAATCAGAGTTTGCCGGGAAGCGGATGTAGTAGTGGTGGGTGGGGGGCCTGGCGGCGCAGGCGCAGCCATCACCGCCGCCAGGCAAGGGCTGGACGTGGTGTTGATCGAACGTTATGGATATCTGGGCGGCATGGCTACCGGCGGGCTGGTTAACATCATACCCAATATGAGCGATATTAGCGGCAAGCAGTACATTGGCGGCATTACACAAGAAATTATCGACCGTCTGGAAAGGCGGGAGGCTACTCACTATCCCGTCAAAGCTGACTGGGGCACTTCCAAACGTAAGATAGTGGATTTATACCTGGATGCCGGATTGCGCCATTTTTATGTTAGAAACAATCTGAATACAGGCAAAGAAATTGCTCTGTATACTGTACTTTACGACCCTGAAATACTCAAGGATGAGTTGAATGTGATGGCGGCTGAAGCCGGAGTCAAATTGTACCTGCATGCATGGGCGGTCCAACCGATAGTTGAAAATTCCCAGATGAAAGGAGTCATTATTGAGAGCAAATCGGGCCGCCAGGCGGTTTTGGCAAAGGTGGTTATCGATTCTACCGGTGATGGAGACATGTTCGTTGCTGCCGGAGCGGGGTTCGATAATCAGCTCAGTCCGAAGTTAAGGACTTCCATGTTAGCCATGGTTTATTGGGTGATGAACGTCAATGTGAAAACCTTTGATAATTTCAAAAAATCCCAGCCGGACCGCTGGAAGGGTATGGTACAGGAAATTCAGGGGTTCAAAGGCTTTCCGTTCCATTTCAAAGACTTGATTGAGAATCATCAAAACATCTTGTGGGCGCACCCTATGTTTCCCACCCGTGATTCTATGGATGTGGAAGAACTGACCCGTGTAGATATTGATGGCCGTCACCGGATAGTCAAGACCTGGGAGTACTTCAGACAAAACGTGCCTGGCTTTGAAAAGAGTGTGATGATGCTGACTTCGCCGCAGTTGGGTACACAGGGCGGGCGGCGCATCATTGGCGAGTATATGCTGACAGAAAAGGACATGGAGAGGGATGAGGTGTTCCCGGATACTATTGCC
>DAOUAU010000234.1:0-3674 GCA_034433195.1 Dehalococcoidales bacterium | reverse complement strand
GGACCCTTAATAAGACAGGCTGACCACTGGCTGGCCAATTTGTTAGCCAAAGAAAAGCTCCTTTGAAAATCAGCTGGCTCTATTACGGCTGGTATATCGTGCTGGCGGGACTGGTCCTGACCACTTATTACAGCGCCGTTTTTACCTACGGCTGGACTTCCTTCGTGACTCCCATCCTGGCAACCTTCGGCTGGAGCGTCACCCAGCTTTCACTGGCTGCCACCTTGCGCGGGATTGAATCCGGTGTCTTCACCCCATTGTGGGGGGTAGCCATAGACCGCTGGCCGCTGCGCCTACTGATGATTATCGGTATCATCTTTTCGGCCCTGGGTATCTATATTATCAGCCAGGCCAGTAACCTGTGGATGTATTACGCCGGATTTCTGGTGATGGGCATCGCGGCCTCATCCACGACCAGTATGATACCCAATACCGCCATCGCCCGCTGGTTCCGAAAGGATATTGGCAAAGCTAACGGGCTGTTTTATGTGGGAATGGGACTGGGCGGAGTGCTGGTGCCACTGGTGACATTTTTGATTGACCGGGTGGGTTGGCGCGAAACATTGCTGTTCAGCGCCATCGGATTGCTGGTCATCGGCTTGCCGCTGTCTCTGCTTTTCCGCAACCGTCCAGAGGAGTATGGTCTGGTTCCTGATGGAAAGAAAATTGAACCGGTCACCAGCGCCGCCCGGGCATTTCAGGATCATGAAGTGGAAATGCGGCAAGTCTTCAAAATGAGAGCTTTCTGGTTTATAAATGTGGGAGTCTTGCTTCAAAGCGGGGTTTTGGGAATCATGTCCCTGTACAGCATGCCTTACATGGAAAACCTGGGCATCTCCCGTACCAGCGCCAGCTTTATCATCAGCCTTTTTACCATCATCAGCGTCATCTTCCGCATGCCGGTGGGCATGTTGGGAGATGTTTTTCAAAAGAAATACATGATAGCTCTGAGCATGGCGGCGGTGGGTGTCAGCATGTTCCTTTTCTGGACTTTGAACAGTCAAACACCGCTCTGGCTGACAGTGGTATTTGCGATATTTTACGGCGTGGGCATTGCCGGAATCATGCCTTTGCGAATGCCCATACTGGCGGAATACTTCGGACGCAAGAACATGGGAAAATTGTTCGGCATCGTCAGCATTCCCAGCACCATCGGAGGGGTAGCCGCCGTGCCCCTGGCAGGACTGGTTTTTGATTCGGTGCAGAGTTACAAACCGGTATTTCTGGCTTTGGCCATATTATCAACCATCACTACGGTATTGATGTTAATCATGCCGGCCGCCGGAAAAAGCGCGAAAGCAGTAAACACCATCCCATAAATGACTGAGATGATGTACCAACCGGAGCCAGCCACTCCCGGTGGTGTCATCTGATTCTCAGAAAAATCGAATAGTGTTATACTGGAATAATTCAGATTGATTCGAGCGGACAGGTATGCCGGACAAGAAAGCAAAAGACAAACTGGATGCAACCATCCAACAGGTGGTCGAACACCGCGCCCTTGAGGCTGTGCGAAAATCTCGTATGGAGGAACGGCGGAGGTGGCGGCAAAAAGACCCTTTAAGAGGTTTGTTCTGGGGTTTGCTGCTGGTACTCCTGGGTGTTCTCTTTTTCGCCAATGAGCAGAAATGGCTGGTAGAGGGACTGTGGTGGGAAGCGCTGGTAATCGGCCTGGGTGCCATTTTCATCATTGATGCCCTGTTCCACTACCTCAATCCTATGGCCAGACCATATACTCCGGGCAGGTTAAGCCCCGGCATTATTCTGCTGGCGGCTGGAATCGTGCTCGTTGTCGGCTTCCAAAATTGGGTTTGGCCTATCGCCCTGGTAGCCACCGGCGCCGCTCTCTTTTTCAGCGCCTGGGTGCTGCAGAGAGAAATTGAAAAACGGACTTCCACCCAGGTCACACTGCAAAAGAGCGAAGCCCGTTACCGTCAGATTATTGATAACGCTAACAGCCTGATCCTGGAAATGGATACCCGCGGCAATATTACCTTCATCAATGAATTTGCCCGCCAGTTCTTCGGCTACACACAAGAAAATATCCTGGGTCATAATGCCGTAGGCACTATTATTGCCGAAACCGAACAGGCCAAAGCCGAGCAAGAAAAGATGCTGGCGGAAATCACTCTGTATCCCGAAAACTACCTGCACATTGAAAAAGAAAATATCCTGCACAACGGTGACAAAGTCTGGGTAGTGTGGACTAACAAACCCATCTTTGATGAGGTAAAAAAGCTGAGTGAAATACTGTGCATCGGCATTGATAGCACAGAAAAGAAAAAGGCTGAAGATTTGCTGGCACAGCAAATCAAAGAAAGAACAGCTATGGAAGAGCGCAACCGTTTGGCGCGTGATTTGCATGACGCCGTCAGCCAGACACTTTTTTCAGCCAGCATTATCGCTGATGTGCTGCCTAAACTGTGGGAACGCAACCCGGAGGAAGGACGTAAAAGACTGGAAGAAATCCGCCAGTTGACGCGCGGAGCACTGGCCGAGATGCGCACGCTGCTTCTGGAACTCAGGCCGGTAGCCTTGAAAGATGCCGAACTGGGAGAGTTATTGAAACAACTGGGCGAATCCATCAACGGACGGGCCAGAATTCCGGTCAAAGTGACTATTGAAGGCCATTGCGATTTGGATGCGGGAGTGAAAACCGCCCTCTACCGGATTGCCCAGGAAGCACTTAACAATGTGGCCAAACATTCCCGCGCCAGTCAATCTGCAGTTCACTTGATTTGCCGGCCGGAGTCGGTCAGAATGGTCATCAGCGATAACGGTGACGGGTTCAATTTGCAGAGCGTAAAAAGTCAGAGCCTGGGGCTGGGGATCATGTCCGAACGGGCCAAAGAAATCAACGCCCAGCTTAACATGGAGAGTGTTCCGGGAGAAGGCACCACCATCAGCGTGGACTGGAAAATTCAAGCGGCCTAGCAAGTCCGCTGCAGATCTATAATTTTTTATCTGGTTGGTACGCTTTGAGTTTTTATTTTGTTCTTTTAGCGGAGGTCATGATTGGATACTGCCGGCATTTGGGAGAACTTGAGAGTTTTAACCCTGGATTACGTCTCCGGACAGAAAAAAGCGCACGAAATAGTGCCAGAATTGCACCGCAGCATCGAATCCGCACTGGTATATGAAATGGATGAAAAAGAACCGCGAAGAGAGTTTATCACACAGGTCTATGTTTCTCTGGATAACTTGCTCAATCCGGATTTTCCTCCATCCGCAGAAGAAATGAGATATTTCGCCGAATGTTTTGAAGGTAAAAGAGAATTCAAACTGGCCGAAGTGAGAGAATTTGAAATCATTCCCAAAGTCGATGAAATCCCCAGAGAAAGAGTGCGCCGCCCGAAAACCCGCATTCATAGTAAAGCAAAAAATATTCCCGGCCACCGTCATCTTAAACCCGGGTAAATAACCGGAACTCTTCAGGCGCTCTTTCTGAATTCTTCCCGCTGTTTCAGCCATTCTTTGACCAGATTGTAAGCCTCTGCTGGCTTGAATCCTTTTTCAAGATGGACTTTCCACTGGTCCAATTGGTCCAGCAGCTCCTTTCTGGCCTCCAACCCCGCCGCCTCCCAACTGACGTCCAATTGAGCTGAGATCATCCGGTATTGCTGTTGTTCTTCGGAACTAAACCCGGCCTTTTTAAGAGCATCATTTTCCGCCTT
>DAOUAU010000233.1:0-9480 GCA_034433195.1 Dehalococcoidales bacterium | reverse complement strand
CCCGCCAGATAGCCGGTGACCATAGTTGTCGCATCAGCCACAAAATACATCTGAATTCCATCCAGGTAGGGCTGACCCGGACGCCAGTAATTCGGATTTTTGACAAATTTGATAGATACATCCCGTGAGAAACTATCGAACTTGAAGGGGCCGGTGCCCACCGGATTCCAGCGCATCCATTCTTTCCCTTTGCTGTCAAACGTAGTTTTAGAAAGCATGTAGACGCCAGCCAGTGTGTTCATAAGAGTATTGTTATATTTACTAATACCGATTTTCAAGGTGTACTCATCCAAGACATCAACTGATGTGAAATAGGTGTAGTTGACACTTACTTTGGCCGCGATCATCTGGTCAATATTCCATTTGACGACAACGGCGTTGAAATCAGAACCATCATGGAATTTAACGCCTTTCCTCAGATTTAAAGTGATAGAACTTAGATCATCGGCTATTTTCCAATCGGTAGCCAGGCATGGGTGATAGACATTATTAACATCAACTTCCAGCAGAGTTTCAAGAGAGGCTCCAGACCACATCCCGCCCTGGGCGCCGGCTTCAGCGAACCAACCCAGCGTAGTGCTTGGACCGCGCGGGTAGCAAATCTGAAGATACCGCCAGATTTGGGAGCTTTAGTAGCGGGAGGAGCAGTGGTAGTGGCAATAGTCGTGGTGGTAGCAGCCGTGGTGGTAGCAGCCGAGGTGGTAGTGGCACTGGTAGCGGGTGCCGCGGTAGTTTTGACGGCAGTGGTAGCAGCAGGCTGGGAGGTAGTGGCAGTGGTAGACGCGCTACCACTACAGGCCGACAACAGGAAGACGGCAACCAGCAGGATGGCCAGAGGAACCATGATTTTTTTCAACATTTTCAACTCCTTTTAAACTTTAAAAAATCTTATAAAAAATATTGTTACTAACCAGCGACTACAATAATTATTTCTGACTATTTCTGAGTTTATCAGCCGCACCTCACTATAATTTGCTGCCGGTTATTCTAAGTTACACTCAGCATCAGAACCGGCAGCTGGAGCGAAAATCCAATGCGTTTTCTAGATTGATCCTCTTAAACGTGGATCAAGGGCGTCCCTCAATCCATCACCTACCATATTAAAAGCAAAAACCAGAAGCATCAGTGCAACACCTGGAGCAAAAGACAGCACCGGCAAAGTTAGCAGATACGGTTTGGCGTCATTGATCATGCTCCCCCAGGCGGGAGTGGGCGGAGTGATACCAATTCCCAGGAAGCTTAAGCCGGCTTCCGCCAAAACTACAGAACCTAACATCATTGTGATAAGCACCAGAATGGCCGAAAAGCAATTGGGGACAATATGCCTCAACATGATACGCAAGTTTGAAGCTCCAAAAGAGCGGGAAGCGCTGATATAATCATTTTCCTTTGCCGAGAGAACCTGGGCGCACATCAGACGGGCATATGAAGGCATCATCGCCACACTCAATGCAATGATGATATTCTTGATGCCGGCCCCGAGCAGCGAGGCAATGACGAGAGCCAGTAAAATCATTGGAAAAGACATCAGCGCATCAATAATACGCATAATAATGTTATGGGTCAATCCACCATAATAACCGGCGAGTGTCCCCAGGGTTATCCCCACTACAGCCGCAACACTAACTACTGCCAGGCCAATCAACAAGGCGGTGCGAGTGCCAAAGATAATACGGCTCAAGGTATCCCGGCCAATGGCATCGGTACCAAGCCAGTGAGCATCACTGGGGCCAAGGCGGGTTGAAGATAAATCAGGCACATTGGGTGGATAAGGCGCAATAACAGGCGCGAAGATCGCCAAAACAATGTAACAACAAATCACAACCATGCCAAAGACCACGACCGGACGGCTGAGAAATACTCTGCGGAAACGTTTCCATTCATTCACACGCGGAGTGATTTCAATATCTGTCGTTGTACTATTAATCTTCGAGTCCATACGCGCTCCTAACTAAATCTGATACGAGGATCCAGCCAGCCATACATCAGGTCAATAAAAATATTTATCAGCATTATGAAGGTGGCAATAATTAATACAATACCCTGAACGTAAGGATAATCCTTATTGGTGATAGCGGTAACCGCTAACCTCCCCATGCCAGGGATATTGAAAACAGTTTCAATGATGACCGAACCACCAATTATCATACTGAGACCCATGGCTGACAGGGTAATGACCGGTATCAGGCCGTTTTTCAAGGCATGACGAATGATGATTGCCTGTTCCTTCAAACCTTTAGCCCAGGCCGTCCGGATATAGTCCTGACGGAATACTTCAAGCATACTGGAGCGGGTTTGCCGGGCGTTAGAGGCAATGGGATAAAGACAAAGGCAGATTACCGGCATGACCATTTGTCTGGAATTTAACCAGAAGTCTGAAAAAGGAGAAGTATAACCCTGAACCGGCAGCCAACCGAGATACAGCCCAAAAACATAAATCAACATCAACCCCATCCAGAAAGAGGGCACAGTAATCCCTATGTTAGAAAGCGTCACTACAATGGTATCAATGGTCTTGCCTCTTCTGATGGCGCTTAATACACCCGCAGGGATACCGATCAAGAGCCCCACGATGAATGATAAAATGCCCAGGTGAAAGGTGATGGGTATCCGCCGCACTATTTCTTCAGCTACAGGAGCCCGGTACATAATGGAATATCCCAGATCCCCATGTAATATTCCTTTTACCCAATTCAAATACTGAATTATCATAGGCTTGTCCAGACCGAATTGTTTTTTAAGATCAGCGATTTGCTGTTCAGTGAAGTCTTTGGACGCACTCTCAGAAACCAGCATCCGAATGGGGTCACCCGGCAACACGCGCATTCCGACGAAGACCAGCACAGTCACCAAAAAGAGGACAATCAGTCCCATCAATAGCCTCCGCACAATATATGTCGCCATTAACTCGCTCCTGATCTAGAAGGATTCATTGTACTGTATACTCCAAAAAGGGTTTTCTGAGTTTGATTGACTTGACTCAACCAGTGGTTTATACTATTAACTATCACGAATCATATATGATTTTTGACCGAAATTCAAGTTCTCTTTTAAAAACCAAAAAACTGATTCCCGTTCCGGATGATTGTTACCAATTTAGCCCAAAACCGGATTCACAAGGGTTTTGGAAAGTATCCAGAGAATACACCGGAGTATACAAGCATGTCAGATAACAGGTATGCCAGGTACATCATTCGAGAGCCTCGCATGAAAACCCCTCATGCCGCGATTACCGCTCCGATCGCAGCATTTATCCGGGGAGGCGTTTATTTTCCGAAGGTCCAATCTTCAATTAACTGGGAACTGATTGAACGTTCCTTTGTAGTGGAAAAATCCGGGCATAATCATGATTGGGACCAGTTGCGGTGTTTCACCGGAACCAATCCTCATGATTTCTTTGATTTTGGCGCTGAGACTGAATTCTTCATGAGTGAAGAAGCTGAAAGATATTTCATTAAATACCACCACTCTGATTTTTGTTCCCAAAGAAATCAATCATGGGCCTTTGGAGTTTACCAAAATTCATAAACCGATTTTGTTCAACAATATTGTTTTATCCTCACAAAATAAACGGGCAACACAATTATAGAGGCAGAACAAGCAGTGTATCCTGACTTGAAACGAAACTTGTAAGGACAAATTAAGTGAATAAGAATGCGCGCGAATTGTATCAGGAAAGAGATAAAAGGTTTACCGAAGCTATTGAACTGAAAATTCCAGATAGAGTGCCGATGGAGATATCTTTCGGATATTTTCCGGCTGTTTATTGCGGATTGACCTGTGAAGCGGTCTATTATGATTACGATGCCTGGCTGGCCGCCTGTAAAAAGGTACTCCTGGACTTTGGAGAAGACATCAGCCGGGTACAGCCCTTTTTCCCGGGCAAGGTATTGGAGTTGTTAGACCCCAAAAACATGACCTGGCCCGGGCATGGCACATCTCCCCTGCACTCTCACCAGTCAATAGAAGGTGAATTTATGCTGGCTGATGAATATGATATTTTACTCAATGATCATACGGATTTTATGTTGCGGAAATATTTGCCCCGCGTTTCCGGCAGCATGGCCCCGCTCTCTAACTTGCCGTCTTATACTTCACCCGGTTATGGATACTTCGGCGCAGTATCATTTGCTGAGGCTTTAGCCAGACCGGAGGCAGCCGCCGCCATTGATAAATTACAGCAGGCCGGCCGCTTGATGCAGGAGTGGCGGCCCAAACTCCAGGCTTTTTCCAAAGAACTTGAGGATTACGGCTTCCCCACTTATACTCACAGTCGAGCCCTGGCACCGTTCGATTCTATTTCTGACCATCTGAGAGGAATGCGCGGCTATATGTTAGACTTGTACCGCCAGCCTGACAAGATTCTGGAAGCTTGCGATTTTATACTGAAAAAGACCGTTACTCAGATGCAACAGGCCACCCGGGGGGAGAATAACCGCGTGGGCATCCCTCTGCACCGGGGTTCAGCGGGTTTCATGTCAATCAAGCAGTTTGAAAAATTTTACTGGCCCACATTAAGGGGACTGATCGTAGCTTTTGTTGAAAAAGGCTACACCCCTTGCATAGCTTTTGAAGGCGATTACACTAACCGGCTGGAATATTTGCTGGAATTACCCAAAGGCAAGGTACTGGCTCATTTTGATACTACCGACCTTTTCCGGGCCAAGGATGTCCTGAGAGGGCACCTCTGCATCGCCGGCAATGTTCCCGTTTCTATCCTGCAAACCGGTACACCTGATGATGTGGCAGCCGTAGTGAAAAAGCAGATTGATTACGCCGGTAAAGGTGGCGGCTATATCCTGTCCACCCGCAGCCCCCTGGATGATGCCCGCGCTGACACTATTAAAGCCTTGATGCGCACAACTGTAGAATATGGCGTTTACCGCTAACAAGCAAAAAATATCACCGGTTTCCTGAATGATGTTTGTTAGTTATCCTTTAAGCCAAAAAAATATTTGGAGGGAGAAGATTATGACAGAATTGAAAACAGCGCAGTATGTTAGAACAAATACTACCCGCCCGTCACGTCATGCGGCGGTAACTGCTCCGATTCCCCTGTTAAAAAGTGACGAAAACTATGGGGATTTGGGATTCCACATGGCCTGGAAATGTATCACCAAACCTTATACGGATGAGGAAACATCCCACTATCATGATTTTAACCAGTTCCTGGTATTCCTTGGCGGTGATCCCAACAATATGCTTGACCTCGGAGGAGAAGTGCAACTGACATTAAGCGAAGACGGCGTCAATATGGAAAGGCATGTTTTTACCCAATATACCACCGTGTTTATTCGGGCTGGACTATATCATTGTCCGCTCGTTTTTACCAAAGTTGACCGGCCATTCATCTTCTACAATTACGCTCTGACTAAACATTACGTGAAATTGATGCCCTGAAAGCGCATGAGATTTATCATATCTTCCTTGAATCCGAAAAGGAGCGGAAAGCCGGATTGTTGATCTTGGCTTAAAAATTAAATAACAATAAGGAGAACCTGATATGGACAACACCAAATATGGGAAATATATAGTCACAGCTTTAAAGGCTCCGGCACGTGTGATGGGGGATTACAACAAACTTTATTCCACCTGGGCTAAACGCATATTATGGCTGGACCATGATGTTGTTCCCGGATCGTTTCAAATCAACTGCTCATGGTATTGCAAACCTGCCGAAGTAAAGACCGGTGAGGCGTTTGCTCATGTTCATGACTGTGACGAAATCATCGGCTTTTTCGGACCTCATCATGAACAACCCTATCAACCAGGCGCCGAAATCGAATTTTGGATTGAAGATGAACCGCATATCATCACCTCAAGCGCCCTGATCTTTATTCCTAAAGGCATTAAACATTGTCCGCTTATTTTAAAAAGGGTAGACGAACCTATTTTCCATTTCAGCACGGTCAATGCCACCCAGTACTTTGGGACCAGGGTGTAACCAGAAGTTTCAGGTCTTCTTCCGCAGGGCTGTCCGGATTATCTGGGTAAAACCAGGCAGGGGAATCCGGGCAGTCCTGTTTTTCCGGATGCGCAGCTTAACCCGGGTTTACGGTGAATTTTAGATAATGGATTTCCCATCAGAGATACCCGGTCCAGGATTGATGGGTTCAGGAAAAAAGGCAAACAACTACCAGCACTTTTTTGGGGCACAGGCGTCCCGCCGGTATTTTTTATTCACGTATAATCCATTTAAGTCAGCTCTATTCCCCCATGACATAGTCTTTTTTAACTCTCTGATATATAGACAGCCATAATTACCGACTCCGGTACTCTCCGCACCGGGTTCAGGCGGTTCCGGCGTGTCATCTCAAATATCAATTTTACCGCAGAAAGGACAAACCGGTCACCCTGGTTATGCTATACTGATTACTGAATGAGACTCCCCGGAATCGGCATGCAGAAACCCGTCAAAACCAAAAAAATATTTTACGGCTGGTACCTGGTGGCCGCCTCCTGGGTGACGGCTTTCCTGGTTTCAGCTACTGCGGTCGGCATCTTCTTCAAACCTTTGCTGGACGAGTTTGGCTGGAGCCGGGCGCAGCTTTCTCTGGTTTCTTCCATTACCATGCTGGTTTTTGCGGTTTTATCACCTTTTCTGGGGCGGCTGATTGACCGTTTTGGCCCGCGATTAATGCTGTTGGCCGCGGCGGCCGCACAGATCCTTTCATCTCTGACTTACGGCCTGGCCCAAAGTCTGCCGGCGGTTTATCTGGGCCGATTACTGTATGAACTGAAACCGACTCATGCTGCTCAAATTCTGATTAACCAGTGGTTTGTTAAGAAAAGAGGGCGGGCCCTGGGCATTATTGCCAGCGGCATACCTTTGGGACAACTGGTGCTTTCACCCATATCTCAATATTTGATTACCAGCTGGGGCTGGCGTGAAACATTTTACTTTTGGGCTGCCGTCACCGCCGTGATTGTTTTACCGATGCTTTTTTTCATCAAAGATAGGCCGCGGGATAAAGGTTTACAGCCGGATGGTGATGCGCTGTTCACAGAAGGTCACGAATCCTTGAGTAATACTGCGGCTGCGCCTCAAAACAGGGTTGGATACAATGTCAAAGAAGCCCTGCGGCAGCGTTCTTTCTGGTTACTGGCTACCACTCATATCATCTGCGGCATCACCTGCGGTTTGATGGGCACACACCTGGTGATTCTGGCCACCGACCTGGGTTATTCAGCGATCATCGGCGCCAGTTTCTTGAGCGTTCAGGGTGGAATCAGCCTGCTGGGAGTGCTGGTAACCGGGGTCATTTCTGACCGCCTTTCCCGCAAGAATGTTCTATCCATCACGCACCTGATCAGGAGTCTGGGCCTGTGGGTGATGGTGGTGCCTCTGCTATGTGGTATGAATAATCTGGCTGTGCTTTACATAGCGATGGTCATTTTCGGGTTCGGCTGGTTTACCACTTCTCCTCTGGTAGCCGGCCTGGCTGCCGATTTATTTGGCAATTTGAGAATGGGCTCATTACTGGGTATCATGCTTTCCAGTCACATGATTGGCATGGCTCTCGGTGCTTATGCCGGAGGTTTAAGTTTTCAAATCACCGGCAGTTACCATCTGATATTGATACTAACCGCCGGGTTGGAAATACTGGCCGGCTTTTTCGCCATGGCTATTCGGCAACCTCTCCGTGATTAATACCGGTACAGGTTGACAGCCTGGTTTATCCTGGCAGCAGCCGCCGCGGTGGCCCGGAAAAACCAGAATCCGGGTTTCCCGCTAATCTCCAGGAAGGGGAAGGAGCTTCAATGCTGATGGGGCTGGTTGGTTAACGAAGTTTGGTAAAAAAAGAGCGGTACCGTCAGCCGGTACCGCTCTTTTGAATTCCTCAGCCGGATTATTTTTGCCTGGTATGTTTCTCCAAAATCTGGTCGATTAAACCATATTCGATGGCCTGCTGGGAGGTCATATAGAAATCACGGTCCATATCATGCAGCAGCTTTTCGGCATTTTGACCGGTGTGCTTCATCATAATTCCACGTATAATACTGTCCAAACGCATTATTTCTTTAGCCGCGATGACTACGTCAGCAGCCTGGCCGGAAGCGCCGCCCAGCACCTGATGCATATGAATGGTGGAGTTTGGCATCGCATAGCGTTTGCCTTTAGCGCCCGCGGTGAGCAAGATGGTAGCCATGCTGGCAGCCATACCCAGACAGATGGTAGACACATCCGGTCTGATTAACTGCATGGTATCATATATCGCCAGTCCGGCCGTCACGACGCCGCCCGGAGAATGGATGTACAGGCTGATGTCTTTATCCGGGTCTTCTCTGTCCAGATAAAGTAATTGTGAGATGATGACGTTGGCCACCTGATCATTAATGGGCATATTGAGCATCACGATACGCTCTCTCAGCAGCAAAGAGTAGATATCGAAGGCTCGTTCACCCCGGCTGCTGGTTTCCACTACCATCGGAACAACATTTCTGGGATCCATCATTGTTTTGCCTCCTCTTGAATTCCGAATTCACTATTTTGATTCTGAATTTTCAGTTTTCTCCGCTATATTCTGGTTAGAATTCACTATCTCCGTCAATCTTGCCACCGTTTTGCGGGTAGCTATTTGAGAGGCGATATTGGTCTGGTTTTGAGGATGAGCCAATAGCTCTAAAAGCTTCTGTCTTCGCTCACCTTCAATATCTTTGACCATATTCTCAATTTCGGCCTTGAGGTCTTCTTGCTTTAACTCAATTCCTTCGGCTTTAGCAATTTCGGTCAGAACCAGACTTTGCTTGATGGTTCTGGTGGCGATGGGTTTCATATCTGCGCGGAATTGCTCAGCGGTCTTTTTGATACTTTTCAGGTACTCTTCCATGCCCTTCTCATCAGTCTGCCAGCGCCGCATCTGCTGGGAGATGATGGCATCAATTTCTTCTGTCTCTATGATGGCCGGATATTCAACTTCAGAAATTTTGACTACTTCGTCGATGATATTCTGTTCGAATTCTTTTTTTGCCGCATCTTCAGCATTCTTTTGCATACCCTCCCGCTGTTTGCTCTTTAAGATATCCAGTGTGGTATACTCAGCATTGACCAGTTTGGCAAAATCATCATTTAGTTCCGGCAGTTTTTCAATTTTGACTTCCTTGATAGTGATTTTGAAAGTCACTTCTTTGCCGGCTAATTCAGCCCGGGCGTAATCCGCGGGGAAGGATAATCTGAATTCCTTAATTTCATCTTTTTTCAGGCCGACCAGTTCTTCGGAAAAACCTTTGATCGGAAAATCCGCACCTTTCACAACCTGAAATTGAGCATCTTTCTGGTTGATATAAGGTTGTTCGCCTACATTGCTCTCAATATCCAGATTGATCATATCATTAGCTTCAACGGTTTTATCAGCGGGTTCCCAGACGGCATGCTGGTGTCTCAATTGTTCAATAGAGGCGGTCACATCCTCCTCTTTTAATTCTACAACTTTTTGAGTCACTTTGATCGCTTTATAGTCGCCCAGCTTAACCGTCGGC
>DAOUAU010000232.1:0-3416 GCA_034433195.1 Dehalococcoidales bacterium | reverse complement strand
AATATACCCTGGATTCAGCCAGATTGGCCAGGCAAAATGGTCTGTATACGGTTTATGTCACCAATGGCTACATCACTCCGGAAGCGCTGGATTTATTGGGGCCGCATCTGGATGCCTGGCGGCTGGATGTCAAAGGATTCAACACCGAAACCTACCGCACTGTGGCTAAAATTACTCACTGGGAAGGTATTCTGGAAAGCGCTGAAATTGCTAAAAACAAATGGAATATGCACGTTGAAATAGTCACCAATGTGACACCCACCGTCAATGATGATGACCGGCAATTGAAGGGTATAGCAGGCTGGATCAAGACCAAACTGGGTGATTTGACACCCTGGCACGTCACTCGTTTTTATCCCCAATATCAGGCCGTTGAGATTCCGCCGACACCCGTGGAAACGCTGGAAAGGGCGTTGAAAATCGGCCAGGAAAACGGCTTGAAGTTCGTTTATACCGGCAATCTCCCGGGGCATGATGGTGAAAATACCCGCTGTTTTCACTGCGGCCGGTTAGTGATACGCCGCAGCGGTTACAGCACACTGGCAGTGGGTTTGGATGGTTCTCAATGCACATATTGCGGGACCGCTTTGAACATCAGGGTTTGACAGCGATTTTATCCGAAGGGGGTGTAAATATGATCAGAGAACCGGTGGTGGCCGGACAATTTTATCCCGGCTCAGCCTCTCAATTGAAAGCTGTGCTGCGCTCATTTATTGATGAAAAAGCTGAAAAAGAGTCTGTCATTGGATTGGTGGCTCCCCATGCCGGATATGTTTATTCCGGTTCAGTAGCAGGAGCGGTTATTTCCAGGATAAAAATCACCGGCACCGTCATCTTGCTGGGGCCCAATCATACCGGCCGCGGCCAGGCCTACAGCATTATGACTTCCGGAAGCTGGCGAACGCCGCTGGGGGCCGTTCAGGTTGATTCCGGCCTGGCCGGTCAATTACTGGCCAAATCCAGCTATCTTAAGGAAGATACACAGGCCCATGAAACGGAGCATTCCATTGAAGTGCAATTGCCGTTTTTGCAGTATTGCAAACCGGATGTCAAAATAGTGCCGATTATTCTGGCTTCACGAGACGCCGAAGCCCTCAAAGCCATCGGAAAAGAAATAGCTCAGGTTTTGGTCAGTGCGGGGCGGGAGGACATCATTTTTGCCAGCAGTGACATGAACCACTATGAGTCCCAGAAAACCACACAGAAAAAAGACCATCTGGCGATTGAAGCCATCCTTGAGATGGACCCGGATCAACTGATTGACCGAATAGAAGGGCAAAATATTACCATGTGCGGTTATGGGCCGGCGGCAGTGCTGTTGAGCGCGGCGAATGCCATCGGCGGGGGCAAGGCCGAATTGATTAAATATCAGACCAGCGGTGAGGTATCAGGAGATTTCAGTGCCGTGGTGGGTTATGCCGGAATTATCATCAAAAAGCTTTCTCCCATGGTCAGGCTGGCCCGGGAAGCTCTGGAAAGTTATGTCAAAACCCGCCAGGTAATCAAACCGGCTGATCTGACACCGGAAATGCGGGAGAAGGCTGGAGTTTTTGTCTGCATCAAAAAAGCCGGGAATTTGCGCGGCTGTATCGGCACCTTTGAGCCTGTTCAGAATAATGTGGCCAAAGAAATCATAGCCAACGCCATCAGCACCGCTATGGATGATCCCCGCTTTGAACCGGTCCAGGTCAATGAACTGACTGAACTGGATTACACCGTGGATGTGCTCACTCCTCCGGAGTCTGTCGAAAGTATCAATGATCTGGATGCCAAAAAGTATGGAGTAATTGTGCAGGCCGGCTATCGCCGCGGCCTCTTGCTGCCGGATCTGGAGGGCGTGGACAGTCCGCAGCAGCAGATTGATATTTGCCGTCAAAAAGGCGGCATCGGAGCGGACGCAGCGGTCAAATTATATCGCTTTGAAGTGAAAAGGTACAAATAGTCTGAAGGCTGCCAGGCATGGAACTGGAAGTTTAAAAAGAGTAGAATAATGTACTGATACTAGTCGGTGATGGGTGACAAACTTGGATTTATTTGACCATCAAGCCCGGGAACGGATACAAAAAGAAGCTCCGCTGGCTGCCCGTATGCGTCCGCGCACACTGGATGAATTCGTAGGACAAGAGCATATCATCGGACATGGCAAGGTATTGCGCAAGGCCATTGAGTCCAACCAGCTGCCATCCATTATTCTGTGGGGGCCTCCGGGCAGCGGTAAGACCACTCTGGCAAATATCATAGCTAACTGCACCAATGCGCATTTCAGTCCGGTCAGCGCCGTCAGCGCCGGCGTGGGTGACTTAAGGAAAATCATCGAAGAAGCGCGTGAGCGGCGGAAGCTCTACCAGCAGAAAACCATCCTCTTCATTGATGAAATCCACCGTTTTAACAAGGGCCAGCAAGATGCCATTTTGCCTTGCGTGGAAGACGGCACGGTGACACTGATCGGCGCTACTACTGAAAACCCATCTTTTGAAGTTAATACCCCGCTGCTCTCACGCAGCCGGGTTTTTGTGCTCAACCCGCTCAGTGATAAAGAGATTTCCGAGATTCTGAAGCGGGCCTGGCAGGATCAGGAACGCGGTTTGGGTGAGATGAATCTGGAATTGCCTGAGGCCGCTCTGGAGCATCTGACCGTGATGGCCGGGCATGATGCCCGCACCGCGTTGAATGCTCTGGAAATGTCCGCCCTGGTGACTCCGCCGGACGCCGGCGGAAAGCGCCGCATCACACTGGAAACGGTTGAGGATGCTTTCCAGCACCGGGCGCTGCAATATGACAGGGCCGGAGAGCAGCATTATGACCTGATATCAGCTTTACATAAATGCATGCGGGATTCTGACCCGGACGCTACCTTATACTGGTTGGGGCGTATGATAGAGGCGGGAGAAGATCCGCTGTACATTGCCCGCCGCATCATTCGCTTTGCTACTGAAGATATCGGTCTGGCTGACCCGCAGGCTTTATTGGTGGCCATGGCCGCCCAGCAGGCCGTTCACTTCATCGGTCTGCCGGAGGGCAATCTGGCGCTGGCTGAAGCGGCAGTCTACATGGCGACCGCGCCCAAGAGCAACTCGCTGTATACCGGCTATTCCAGTGTGCAATATGAGATTAAACATGGCTCTAATGATCCGGTGCCTTTGCATCTGCGTAATGCCGTCACCAATCTGATGAAAGACCTGGGTTACGGCCGGGGCTACAAATATGCCCATAAATTCGAAGATCATATCGTAGAGCAGCAGCATCTGCCGGATTCCATGAAGGGCCAGCGCTTCTACAACCCTGGTCAATTGGGCTATGAAAGGCAAATCACAGCCCGGCTGCAAGAACTGAAGAAGAAGCTTGAACAAAGGCCTGCGGAGCCAGGAGAAAACCGGAAATAACCGGTTAATAATTTTACATAATTAGCGTACTAT
>DAOUAU010000231.1:0-5707 GCA_034433195.1 Dehalococcoidales bacterium | reverse complement strand
CAAAAGGTTGAGGGCTTCATCCATGATGCCTTTGGTGTGAGTAATCCTGTTCTGGGCATCCACGTAAACCAGGCGGGGATGATAGTCATTACACTCGCTTTCTTCCAGTTCATGATAGGTCAGAATGATAACGATGTCATCTTTGGCCACCAATCTGGCAGCCGCTCCATTCAAACAAATATCTCCGCCGCCAGCTTTGCCTTCGATGGCATAGGTATGAAAGCGGGCGCCGTTATTGATGTTCAGGATATGGACTTGTTCGTAAGGCAGGATATCCGCCGCTTCCAATAATTTCTTGTCGATGGTAACGCTGCCTTCATAGGAGATGTTGCAGTCTGTAACCCGGGCGCGATGGATTTTGCTCTTTAGCATTGTGCGCATGTGTCTACCCTCTCTGTTAAAGATTTCAATGTGTTCCGAAATAGATCTTCGAGCGCCTTAGCCTGACACCCGTTGATTTTGCCTTTAGCAATGGCTACGTTAAGGGTCTGCAAACCCAGTTCGCAGTACACGGGCAGGATGGACGGGGATGTCTCTGCCAAAGTGTTCAGGTGAATTTGGACAGTCCCGATATCCCCCCGCGCGATGGGTCCAGTCAGAGCGTACGGTACGCTCAAATTTTCGATATTATTAAGTGTTCCTTTCAACAAGGGCAACAGGGCCTTGACTGCCTGATCCGGCGGGATGCCGAAGCTGCCCCATAGATCAGTAGCCAGCTTGACTAAAGTAACCAGGTAGTTGGAGGTCATCACGGCGGCGGTATGATAGGCCGCTTTATCGCCGGCCCCCAGCTTGATCCAGTGGCCTTCCAGTGCAATGGCCAGGCCTTTTAAAATCTCTAAAAGATCACCTTCCGCTTCCAGCGCGAAAGTTGAACCGGGCAGGTTTTCAATGGCTTTCTGAATGCTGGCAAAGGTCTGCAGAGGATGCAAGGAGCCAACTTTGGCCTCCACCAGACGCGCCGGCTCAAGCACATCCAGAGAGTCCGCCCCGCTGCAATGCACCACGTATTGGCCGCGGCGCCAGCGGATTTGATTCACTATTTGGGCGATGGCGTCATCCGGAGTGGTGATGAAAACCAGATCAGCGTTATCCGCGGTGTCCTGCAAAGACTGATAAACCCGGCTGCCCCCCGCCATTGGGACAGGCGCAGGGCTGAGCTTGAGGAACGACTGATGACAGCGGAAATGTCATACCCCGCGCGGTGTAATCGAACCGCCAGAGATGTGCCTACCGTTCCGCATCCAATGACGCCCAATCTTAACATTTTGCCGTTTGCCCTTTCCGGAGGAGGCAATAAAAAACCTTCTCCGGATCACCGAAGAAGGCAATAATCAATATTATGAATTTGCCGTCTCGGTCGTCTCCGTTCCAAGCGACTGCTGAAAAAACCCCACCGGATTGCGCTCACCGCCCTGAAAAATCGGGGTCGATGGCTTAACAAGTTCAGGTTCTAATTGCATTCTAGTTCTCACTAAAAAGTTTGTCAATGAACCTATATGACAGTTATATTCGCTAATAAAAACCAGCCTCAAATGGGCCAAAAGTGATATTGAAAAGTGGTATGTATCGCGTTTTGGGTCTGAATGCCCGGTTAATTTTGCGAAAGAAAACCCGGGGAATGTATTTGTTCTGGCAACTCATTAGCTGAGAAGACGCGGTGCACCTGACAACATCCCCTGACATCTTGTATAATGGGTTAGAAAAGAGCCCCTGTAGCTCAGATGGATAGAGCAGCGGTTTCCTAAACCGCGTGTCGAGAGTTCGACTCTCTCCAGGGGCACCACCGTTTTTGACCCGCAAAGCCCTTTGAACAGACTTAATCTGGGGGTTGCTGCACTATTATAAGACAGGTGCTCCTTGTTTGCGCACCGGTCCAGGCCTCTGGTGATCGTTCTTTGGCAAGTCTCTATTGTTGTTTGTCTTCAGACGTAACACCGATCAGGTCTTTTTTGATCATTTGATGAGTGAAAACGAAGACACTTGACAGAATTGCTTTTTCAAGGCATGATTACATAAAGGTAAAACGTATTAGAATGTCGTTCCAAACGAATACCGGTTTTTTCAAGACGAATGCACCACTGAAAAAATATTTACCCGAAGACTGGTAATTACCGATGTTTATGATTTTTACGCGTGTTTCGAACCACTACTCCGGAATCCCTGTCAGTGAGTACCCGCAATTATTGTTGCGGGTACATTTATTTTTAACATAATTATATATCTTGAAGGAGGGTATTATGAAAAAGTGGCTTCTGGTTCTGGTTGCAATAATGTTGGTCTGTTCTTTTTTGGTGCTCTCGTGTAGTGCGGCTAAAACCACTGCGCCTGCGGCAACCACGGCGGCGACTACAGCGGCAACTACGGCTACAACTGCTCCTGCGACAACTGCTCCTAAGACAACCGCTCCTGCGACAACCGCTCCGGGGACAACTGCTCCGGCGACCACTGCTCCCGCTAAAACTTATAAGTTCACTTATAATAATTTCTTCCCGCCGACCCACAATAACTCCATATTGGCCGAAATGTGGATTAACGAAATCCAGAAGAAATCCAATGGGGCAGTCCAAATTTCTTATCTTCCGGGCGCTTCATTAACTGCTCCGACCAAGGTTTATGACGGCGTCGTGACCGGTATTTCTGATATTGGTTTTTCGGTAGTGGCCTATACTCCCGGACTTTTTCCAGTCACCGAATTAGTTGATTTGCCTCATGGGTATCCCAGCGGATGGGTGGCTACCATGGTAGCCAATGATTATTACAATCAATTCAAACCGGCCGAATGGGATAAAGTCCAGGTATTCCTCTTTTACGCCACCGGTCCTCAGGTGATCTTTACTACCAAACAAGCTGTCCGCAGATTGGAAGATCTGAAAGGACTGGTCTTAAGGTCCACCGGTATTGGCGCCAGCATTGCCAACGCGCTGGGGGCTTCAGGCTATGCCGCGGCTCAAAATGAAGCTTATGAACTGATGTCCAAGGGGACGATTTCAGGCAGCATTGCTCCCCGTGAAGTCTTGTTGGGATGGAAACAGGCTGAAGTGGTTAATTATGTCACGGAATGTTTGTCCATCGGGTCTGTCACCAATATGTTCGTCGTTATGAACAAAGACAAGTGGAATTCACTTCCGGCCGATATCCAGAAGATCTTTACTGATACCAGTAAAACTTTTATAGAGTATCATGCCAAAGTGTCCTCAGGTTATGATCATGGCGGGATGGATTATTTCAGAAAACAACCGAACCGGACTGCCATCACTTTAAGTACGGATGAATCAATTCGATGGAAGGTTGCCGTTCAACCTTTGATAGCCAAAGCCAAAGAAAGCTTGAACGCCAAGGGGCTGCCGGGGGAAGATATGGTGGCTTATTTGGAAAGCCGCATCAGATACTGGACGGACAGAGCCGTTTCGGATGTTGAAGCTGGAGATTGGGTGGCGAACAACGTTAAAAAACCCTGATGTTGAACATAATTTAGCCGTGCTGACGCTGAAACGGGAGTGAATTATTATGGAAACTCAGGCAACACAACGCCAGAGAATTGCTCAAACATATCATTTCATTCAAATCATAGAGAAATATGTTAATAAATTGAGCCTTTGGTTGAACTGGATTGCCGGGGGCGGATTAATAGTAATGCTGTTGCTGGTGGTAGGAGACATCATTGGCATTAAGATTTTTTCCGCCCCCATCCCGGGAGCTATCGAAATGGTGGCTTTCATGGGAGTGGTGGTCATTGGTTTTGCTATTGCTTATACACAGACGCTGCATGGTCATATCCGGGTGGATTTTATCGTTTTAAAATTTCCCCCCCGCCTGGCGGCCGTCATGGATGTACTGATGCTGATCCTGGGGATGGCCCTGTTCATTCTTCTGGCCTGGCGGTCATTTGACTATGCCCTTATACTGCAGAGGTCAGGCGAGGTCTCAATGACTCAAAAGTTGCCTTTTTTCCCGTTTGTTTACGGCCTGGCCTTCTGTTTTGTGGTGACTTTCCTGGTTCTCATGGTCGAGTTTATTAAATCTCTGATTAAAGTAGGGAAAGTATGGAACCGGTAACCTGGGGTATCATCGGCATCGTCGTTCTGGTTGTGATTTTCCTCCTGGGACTCCCGGTTGGTTTTACCATGGCTCTGGTCGGGATGGTGGGTTTTTGTGTGGTTATATCTCCCGCCGCCGGCCTTAGTCTGTTGGCCAGGGACTTTTTTGAAACTTTTTCATCTTATTCTTTAAGTGTTATACCCATGTTCGTTTTTATGGGGTCCATTGCCTTTTTTTCAGGTATGAGCGGAAGGCTGTTCGACGCCAGCTATGTTTTATTCGGAAAAATGCGCGGCGGTCTGGCCATGGCCACAATCGCGGCGACAGCCGGTTTTTCTGCCATCTGCGGTTCCACCAGTGCTACGGCGGCAGCCATGGGAAAGGTGGCAATTCCGGAGATGAAACGTTACTCCTATAACCAGGGATTTGCGGCCGGATGCATCGCGGCGGCTGGCGGGTTGGGTATCCTGATTCCTCCCAGCACGATTCTTATCATATATGGCATTCTGGTTCAGGAATCTATCGGCAAACTTTTCATCGCCGGTGTAATTCCAGGTCTATTGCTTACAGCAGTTTTCATCACTACTGTCTACGTGATGTGCAGAATCAATCCTTCCCTGGGCCCGGCCGGTAAAGAGACAACCTGGAAGCAGAAGATCCGCGGATTAACCGGCATGATCGAGATGCTGATCATCTTCGGGTTGGTCATCGGAGGCCTGTTTTCCGGTATTTTTAGTCCTACTCAAGCCGGCGCAGCCGGAGCCACCGCCGCCATTCTGATCGCGCTTGCTAGAAGGCAGTTAACTTTTAAACTGTTTTGGGCCGCCGTCAAGGACACCTTACAGATTACTGCCATGATTATGGTGGTGGTAGCGGGCGCCATTGTTTTCGGACACTTTATGGCCGTTACTCAAATGCCCTTCTTTGTGGCGGATTATATTGGCAATTTGCCAATTCCTCCCATGGCAGTGATGGGGTTAATTATTTTAATGTATATCGTGGCCGGTTGTTTCATGGATTCGCTGGCTTTAATCATGTTGACCGTACCCATACTTTTCCCGCTGGTTAGCAGTTTGGGGTTTGATCCTATCTGGTTCGGCGTGATTATAGTGCTGGTGACGGATATCGGGGTTATTACCCCACCGGTGGGTATTAATGTTTTTATTATCAAAGGCGTAGTACCGGAAATCCCGATCGGAACTATCTTCAAAGCCGTGGTGCCTTTTTTGATCGGGTTGGTTTTTGTCACTGTCCTGGTGCTGTTATTCCCGATCATAGTCACCTGGCTGCCCAGTTTCGCCAGATATTGAGAAGCTTTCCGCATCACTGATGTTTACTGCTGCAGATGCAGTTGGCGACACAATACCGGCTATGCAGGTCAAAGAACGGTACAGGCTTTGGTTATGTTGCTATAAGTCGCCTGCTGCAACCGGTGGCTTGCTGGTTTGTTAGCCGGCCCCTTCGGATTTAGCCTCAAACTGATTTGAAACATCTGTATACAGTATCTATTCAAAATGCTATTTCAGGTGTGCATCCAGGAAATCCAGAGCCGTGTTGACATTCTCCGGTGAGGCATGGATACGATCGAAATGTCCGGCATTCTCGACCAGTTTCAGACTCACCCGGGTTTTTCCGATGACCGCTTCCAGGGCACGGGCGAAGATGA
>DAOUAU010000230.1:0-4139 GCA_034433195.1 Dehalococcoidales bacterium | reverse complement strand
GGCATCGCTGAACAAAACTCCGCCGCCACTGAAGAGGTCTCCGCTTCTGCCGAGGAGATGAGCGCCCAGGTTGAGGAAATCGTGGCCTCCGCTCAGACTCTCAAGGATATGGCCGCCGCTCTTGAACAATCTGTCGCTATGTTTAAGGTTAACAGTTCTATTGTTAAAAACATTCCCAAACAGATAACGGAACCCTCAGCCTTGACTGGAACAGCTGAATATATTAAAAAATAAATATCTTAAGATTGGCAACGACCGGAAAAAAGGAGATATGTAATGGCAGAAAAAGTGGCGCTTGCAGAAAAACAACTGGTAGTTTTTAATCTGGCCGATGAGACTTACGCCGTAGATATTAACATGGTAAGAGAAATCATCCAACTCCAGCCGGTCACCCGTGTTCCAGGTACTCCGCTTTCAGTAGAAGGCGTGATTAACCTGAGAGGCTCAGTCCTTCCGATCGTAGATCTGAGGAAAAGATTTCATCTCAAAACCATTGAGCGCAATAAAGAAACACGCATTATGGTAGTGACATGCAAAGGTGCTGAAGTGGGAGTCATCGTCGATTCTGTAGCAGAGGTATTAAAAATTTCAGCCGGTTCCATAGAACCCGCTTCAAACGTATTTATGGATGAACATCTTGAGCACTTATTGGGTATCGTTAAACTTCCCAGTCGTTTGTTAATTCTGCTGGATATGGACCATGTTCTTTCTAAACAAGAGATTTCAGCCATCAATTCTCTGGATGCCAAAAAGAAAATCCAAAGCGGCGCAAGCGCCAAGGAAGCTGTTACAAGGTAGTGTGTAATCCTGAGGACTGCTTCGGACAAGCCAGCGAAGTTCACTGGATTGGCAAAATGCCTGAGTAAAACACTGCCAAGTCTAAAATATCACGGCTGCCCTCATCCGGCGTACACATTTACGCAATTAACCTGTTGTTAAATAGCGTCCTCAAAAAGCCATCTTCCATCCTGTCCGCAAATGTTGTTCGGCAATGGCAACATACTGTTAACAACATTCATAAATCAAGCGCCAATCTCTCTTCATTTGAAAGGCCGGCTTTGAAGTCTTCCAATTTAGTCCGGGCTTTCGGTCCCGGAAAAACCCGTGAGTCTTGAACTTTTAGATAATCCATCACTTCCATCTCTTCCAGAAGAGACTCCACCATGACCTGACTTAAGGCCGGGTAAATGCCTTCTATTTGTTGTTTGGTAAATTCATCCAGGATTTTATTGGCGGCAATACCCGGATTTCGCAAGATTTTATCCAGGATGGTCATTTCACGGCGGAAAAATGGCAAATTGCGGCCTTTATCGCTTAAATCGAAGGCCTCCAGTCTAACTACCACCGATGTTCGGTAGTCCGGGCAGATCACCCGCACTCCCCGATGAGCGGGTCTTTTTTCTGGCGGCGGCCAGGTGAAAGCCCCGGAACCAGCCAGGTTGGCCACGTGATAGCTGGGTTCTCGGTAATTCTCAAAGATGTTTTTAAAGCCCAATCCATCATATTTCTTTGAGGCCGGGTCATCCGTGCTGTGAGGCGCATAAAGGAAGGGATAGTAAAAAACGTAGTCTTTAAAGCGGGGGCCGGCAGAATGCAGAGACATCATTTTAGGCACCGCCTCAATAGCCAGACTGGGGCAGATGCTTCCGCTGAAACTGGCCCCGTCAAAAATAAATTCATCGCCCATTTGATATTGATGATGACAGGGATAACGCTCCTTGTCCCCCAAAAAATTTACTACCACTGCTTTAACTTTAAACATCTGACCTCCTTTGACGGTTTGACTTGTTTTACTTGATTTTATAAGGATTTGAAATTTTAACGCCTTCAGGATTATAACCGCTGTCTAGTCGTATTATAGATCTCTTGTTAATGTCCTGGCTGAGAAAAACTGTTATTTGTGTGATGAAAAGTGTATCTGTTGATAAAAGTTAAAACCTGAAGATTAGATACGAAAAGTTTATTATGTCATGTTTACAATGTCAATATCTGAAGTTTGGTAATCACCTCATCAATAGATTCCTGAGAGGTTGATGTTCCCGAGGTCACTCCGATGCTTTTTTTGCCTGCCAACCATGAGGATTGGATTTCATCCGCTGTCTCCACCAAATGCGTTTCTGCCAGAGCTGCGCATAACTCAACTAAACGCCGGCTATTAGCGCTGTTTTTTCCGCCGACTACCAGTATTAAATCGGATTTAGCTGCCAACCCCTGAGAAAGACGCTGCCGGCGCCGTACTTCCTGGCAAACAGTATCCAGGATTATGATTTCACTATTGCCTTTCATCACCCGGTCCAGCAATTCTTTGACAAATTTCAAATAATTTTCCGGTACTTGAGTGGTTTGAGATACAACCGCTATTTTGCGTGGGCAAGGCGGAACAGGGAAAGCTATAGCAGACTCTAAAGCGGCAATCCCTCTGCCCTGCGTCCAGCCTAATATTCCCTTGACTTCAGCATGCCTGGCATCTCCGAAGACCACTATGGTATAACCACTTTTAGTTAAACGTTTAACCGCCTGATGCACTTTTTTTACCGATGGACAGGTAGCGTCTATCAATTTAAGCGCTTTGGATTCCAATTGAGTTTCCACTTGCGGGCTGACACCGTGCGCGCTGATGGCTACCACCGGAGAAGATATATCTGCTGGTGAATCGATAACTTTGATCCCCAGTTTTTTAAGATTATGCATCACCTGTGGGTTATGCACCAGTTCGCCCACGCAATCTACAGAAACATTCTCATCTGCGGCTTTTTTTAAAATTTCTATGGCCCGTTTTACGCCGTAGCAAAAGCCTGTCTCTTTCAATTTGATAATTTTAACTTTCATCAGTGCCTTCCAGTCCGGCATACCGGCCCCGGTATTTGGGGGGTACCAATTCAGCGATCTTGTGCATTATCAATTCGGATTGCTGCCTCAATTGTTCACGATTCAGAGCTTTACCGGCTCTGGGAAGAGAAAAAGGCCGGCCAATATTGACTAAAACATCTGGTCTGCGCCAGATCCAACCTAAGCCCCGGATTACTTCCGTACCCGTTATGCCGATGGGTAGTATGGGAACCTGGTTATGGTAGGCTATCAAGGCTGAGCCGGGTTGGGCGGAAATCATGGCCCCGGTTTTACTCCGTTGACCTTCCGGAAACATCCCTATTACTCCACCTTTAGCCAATACCAGATTGGTCTGATGCAAAGCCTGGCGATTAGAGCTACCGCGAAAAACCGGTATGGCACCAAATTTCCTGACAAAATATGAACTGAATCTATTATAAAAAAGTTCTTCCTTGGCCAAAAATATCACCGGTCGTCCCAATGCGATGCCCAGCAATACCGGATCACTGACACTCATATGATTGGCAACCACCAGCAATGGACCTTTGGGTGGAATATTCTGTTTTCCCCGGCGATGATAGTTGACAGTCAATGCCACCAAAATCCAGGCTAAATATTTCAAAAAATAGTACAAAGTAAATTCTTCACCTCTGAAAAACCGCATTCGAGGCATCAAACCGGCCGCACTAACTAGCTTTGTGCCAGCTTCAATACCAATTTGATCAAAGTGCGCACCGGCACGCCGGTATTGCCTTTAATCAGATATCCGCGCTCTTTGTCAGTGGTGGAAGTCCCGGCTATATCCAGATGAATCCAGGGTACGGACTCAACAAACTCTCTGATGAACCAGGCACCGGCAATAGCTCCGGCATAACGTCCTCCGGTATTTTTCAAATCAGCTACATCGCTATGATTGAGATCCCGGTATTCTTCATTCATGGGCAATTGCCACATACACTCTCCGGTTTCTTTCCCGGCATCGATGATTTGATCAATAAACTCCTGATTGTTACCAAAGGTCCCACTGCAAATATCACCCAAAGCGACATGGCACGATCCGGTCAATGTGGCAATATCAACTATTTTTTTTGCTCCCAACTTCTGCGCGTAACACACTGCATCCGCCAAAATTAGTCGGCCTTCAGCATCGGTAGATATAATCTCCACGGTTTTGCCATTCATAATAGTAATGATATCTCCAGGTTTGAGCGCAGTGCCGCCAGGCATATTTTCCGTGGCTGGAATGATGGCGGTGACGTTGATCTCCGGCTTGAGTTGAGCGATGGCACCGATGGCCGCAATCACATCTG
>DAOUAU010000229.1:0-2590 GCA_034433195.1 Dehalococcoidales bacterium | reverse complement strand
ATATGTACCCTGCCCCTTCCAAACCCAGACAGGGTTACATGATGGGTGAGCCCGCTGAGTTTGGTGAAAGGGCGGCCCATTACCTTAAAGAAGGCTTTACCGCGGTGAAATTTGATCCGGTTGGACTGGGAACTTCTCAGGCTCCTTTTCAACTCTCCCCCCGTACCCTGTCCCAGGCTGAGGCCATCACCCGCAGTGTCAGAGAAGCCGTTGGGGATAAATGCGATATCATCATCGGCACACACGGTCAAATGACCACCTCCAGCGCTATCCGTTTGGCAAAAAGACTGGAGAAATATGACCCCTTATGGTATGAAGAACCCGTGCCGCCGGAGAATAAAAAAGAAATGGCCAGAGTGGCTCACTTTACCAGCATACCGGTAGCTTCCGGAGAAAGGCTCTCTACCAAACATGAATTCCGCGAACTATTAGAAACACAATCAGCCAGTATTGTGCAAACCGCGGTAGCCCGCGTGGGCGGTATATTGGAGGCCAAAAAAATTGCCAGCATAGCTGAGACATACTACGCCCAGATAGCGCCGCATGTCTATTCCGGTCCGGTAGAAGCCATGGCCAGCGTTCACGTCGCCGCTTGTAGTCCCAATTTTCTGATTACCGAGGGTCTTGAAAAATGGGGTGGTTTCTATAACGAGATTCTCAAAAAACCCTTCCAATGGGAAGATGGCTTTATTATTCCCCCCACTGAACCCGGACTTGGCATCGAACTCAAGGAAGAGGTGATGTTGCAGCATGTTTACCCGGGAACCAACCCGGCTATTGATGTTTCCTATAACAGCATTTATAAGGATTTCCTGTAAAAGTTGTCAGTTAAGGCTTTTTAATCCGGGAGAGCGCCGTCTCAATGCGCCGGATGGCCTCCCGGATATTTTGTTGTGAATTGGCATAAGAGAACCTGAGATACCCTTCACCAAAACGTCCGAAATCGCTTCCGGCCAGACAAGCTACACCGCCCGTATACAGTAAATAGTCTGCCAGTTGTGAACTGGTCATTCCAAAGTGTTTAATGTTAGGAAATACATAGAAGGCTCCCCGAGGCCAGCGGCAGATGATCCCGGGAATGGAGTTAAGTCCTTCCACCATGATGTCCCGGCGCGTTTTAAATTCCGCCACCATTTGTTGAACGCTATCCTGCCGCCCGGCTAAAGCCTCGATACAGGCCTGTTGAGTGAAGGTGGCCGTACACGAAACACTGTTGGTGATTAGTCCAACCACCGGTTCCACCAGTTCTTTGGGAAAAACACCATAGCCTGCCCGCCAACCGGTCATAGCGTAAGACTTGGAGAACCCATTCAGCAAAATGGTACGATCGGCCATACCGGGTACCTCTGCAATGCTAAAAGGTTTCCCGGCATAACTGGTATATTCATAAATCTCATCCGAAAGAACATAGATATCATGTTCTTGAGCGATTTTGGCGATGGCTCGAACGTCAGCCTCCTCCAGTACCCCGCCGGTGGGATTTTGGGGTGAATTTATTATTATCAGTTTAGTCCTGTCAGAAATCAGAGCTTCAAGCTCCGTAATATCCAGCCGGAAATCAAGTTCTTCTCTTAATGGTATAGCTACCGCTCTGGCGCCGCTGAAGTTTATCATTGACTCATAGATTGGAAAACCCGGATTGGGGTAGATGGCTTCGTCCCCTTCTTCCAGCAGCGCCAGTATTGAGAAGAAGATTATCGGTTTTGCCCCGGGCGTGATCACTACACGTGATGGGTCGGCCGGTATAGCGCGGGTCTTTTCAATATGTTTGGCGATTTCCTGGCGGAAGGAAATCAGCCCCTGGGAGTTGCTGTAACGAGTGAACCCCTGATTCAAAGCCTGGCAGGCCGCATCCCGGATATTTTGCGGGGTATCAAAATCCGGTTCTCCAATTTCAAGATGTACTACACTTCGGCCCTGAGCTTCCAAAGCCTGGGCTTTGCTGAGGACTTTAAAAGCGGTTTCGCCGCCCAATCTGGTTATTCTTTTAGCTAAATTTTTCATAAAATACCTTTCCCGGATAAATATCCCTGTTCAAGCCAAAAACTTCTCCCATTTTTCATGGGCCGGTCCGGTGCATACATATTCTTAGACAGCTTTAGTGCAGTGAATATCAGGGCCAGCCTGAACAATAAAACCTGATAGTCATGGTATTTCTGCGATAGCAGCTTCAAACCGGAATACCGGTGGTCTTCCAGTATCAAAATGTCGTCACCCATGTTGTGACCGGTAGTAGTCCAAAACCGCGTTTCTTACCTGGCTGCGAGAAGACATGCCTTGCTTACGCAGATGTTTTAAATAACGTTCTCTTGACCCTATTTCAGTGTTAACCTGACATTTCTCAATGTGATACCTGCCATCCACAGCCTGCTGCATCATTTCTTAGCCCAGATAATCGAAGCCCTGTTCGCTATATCGCCGCGCCGCCAGAACCTGTATGCCCAGACCTTCCTGGGCGGGAATCACCAGGCTGACCGAATTTACACGGCGTACCGGCTCATCATGATAATGCTGTCCCGCTCTGGCGCGCAGAATGACAATCACTCCCAACCGTGATATCAGAGGCAAAGGTATTCCAATCCACTGATTC
>DAOUAU010000228.1:0-2860 GCA_034433195.1 Dehalococcoidales bacterium | reverse complement strand
GTCAAAAAACATGATATCAATGTTGATGAGATCAAGACCATTAACATCAATTTAACCCCCGGCACCATTGGCCGCAGCTACTATGCCAAACCTTACGAAATCCGCGGGTTCCCTCATGCCGATGCCATTTTCAGCAACCCCTATACCATTTGCTCCACACTCCTCTTGAAGAGATGTGATCTTAACAATTTTACCGAGGAAGCTTTGCGTGATCCCAGGGTCCTCGCTTTGACAGGCAAAACCAATTTGATTGAAAAACCCGAAGTCACGGCCGGGCTCAATCTCCAGATTATCATGAATGATGGGCGGGAATTCTCCGAAACCGGAATGATGCGTACTGCCTGGATGAAAGAACCCACTCCGAGAGACGTCATTGAAGCCAAATTCTGGCATCAGGTTGAATTCTCCGGGACCGTGAGTCAGGCTAATGCGAAGAATTTACTGCAACTTCTGGAAAACCTGGAAGCCCAGGATAATATAACCGAGATAGTGAGACTTCTTAAGAAAAACTAATAATATCGAAGGAGGTTAAAATAAATGAATACTTCTCCGGAACTGGAAGGGCTGGCACGGTTTACAGTTGAAACGAAGTGGGAAGATCTACCGCCAAAAGTGATTAAGGATACCAAAATATTCCTGATGGATTCCATCGGCTGCGGGCTGGGCGGAGTCACCACTGACCCCGGCAAGATCGCCATAGCCGTGGCCAAACGGATCGGCGGGACCCCGGAGTCATCCATCATAGGCGTCAAGGGAAAAGTATCCTCTGTCAGCGCGGTATTGGCTAACGGGCAGTTGATCAATGCTCTGGATTGGGAAGCTTTGACAGGGCATGCTCCCCCCTACATTGTACCGCCGGCTTTAGCCATGGCGGAAGCCTGTGATGCCTCCGGCCGGGATCTGATTTTGGCCACAGCAATCGGACTTGAGGTATCCATGCGCGTCAATGCCGCCCTGGCCTCCGGCGGGTTTATCATCGGAGACGACGGCCATGTGAAATGGGCGGATAGACAGGGATATGCCAACATGAACTTTGGTGTCGCTGCCACCGCCGGCAAGCTGATGAATCTCAGCCAGGAAAAAATGATCCATGCCATGAGCACCGCGGGCCATCTGAGCCAGGTCCTGACCTGGGTACGGCATACTTTCCAGGCGCCCCGGGGCATGACCAAGTATGGTGTAGCCGGATGGCAGAATACCGGCGGCGTGATCGCCGCTATGCTGGCTGAATCAGGCTTTTATGGAGATCCCACCGTTTTTGATGCCGAACAAGGCTTCTGGAAATTCGCCGGTTATGTAGGAGGCTGGCATCCGGAAAAAATACTGAAAGACATCGGCAAGGAATGGTTATTCTTTAAGAAAATCCTCTTTAAACCCTTCCCTTCCTGCCGGCAGTTTCAGACTGAGACCCAGGCTTTCCTGCACATTAAAGCACAGAATAATTTGAGAGCGGAAGAAATTGAAAGCATCAAAATCTACGGGCATCCTACCTTTTTCGAACCCGCTTTCAGTTCCCGGGACCTGAATCACATTGTTGATATTCATTTCAGTCCGGCTTACACTCTGGCGATGGCAGCCCAGGAAATGCCCATCGGAGTAGACTGGCAGGACATGGAGATCGCCCGTTCTCCCAAAGTTAGTGATTTAGCGAAGCGGACCAGCTATACCGGTCATCCGGAATTTCGCGAGAAGCAGATAGTAAGGGTAGAGGTATCCGCCCGCGGGCAGGTTTTTGTAGAAGAAAGGCCTTTCAACTCTCTGTATGAAATGACTGAGCCGGATTTAGTGGAAAAATATAAGCATAATGCCCGCAAGATTCTCACTGAGCAGCAGGTAGAGGAATCAGTGAAGATGTTCTCATCTCTGGAATATTTGCCGAAAGTCTCTCTGCTGGCAGCCCAGATTACTTAACATCATTACAGAATAGGCGTAAAACGGAGAAAAATGATTGGTTATCGGTTACCTTTGGTAAGCCAATGCAAATACCGATGGTAAATTCCCAAAAGCACCGGAATAAAAACCTCCACCCTCCGAACAAGAGAAAAGCTTTTCTCTGACATTAGCCCAGTCATAGAAGGTCAAGCGGAGGGTGGTTGTTTTAGACGAACATTTTGAGTCACCGGAGTTATTTCGGAACGCAATGGGATGCGTGACAGGATTGGGCAGCGGTTTTCCCCTTCTGCAGCTTTCATCATCCTTTCCTCCGGGATCATGGTGTTTTATTCAGAGCGCCGGATTTGATATCTCAGGCGGCAGCCTTTTCAATTGCCGTTTCTCCTGTTTCTGATCCCCTTTTTTTATACCATAATCTTCAATAATTAAAAGTTTTAATGGGCGGTTTATGAATAGTTTGTAGCTGACAGATAATCGAGAATATTGTGGAAGATAATTATCCGCCCGCGATTAACAATATCACCACGACCTCAATATAGTCTTTATTCCGGTATTTATCCTGAGAAGCCAGCTGCACCAGTTCATCATAAGAACGGATCCTTTGACCATCAATCTGAACAATCCCGCTGTTAAAATTCAAATGATAGGCGGCTTGTTCCAGATCAAAGGGTTCTTCTTCTGGAAAACCGGGAGGCAGTATGATCTTAACTTTAGGCATACTGGGTAATATGATACCTCCTCTTGGAAAAGCCGGCCAGGTCACAGTTTTATCCGATATTGCAATCTACTGCCGGTGTTCAAAGACTACACCGCATCAGAACACCAATTGTGATTTAATATACTGCAGTATCCGGTTATTGACACCCCAGAATAGCTCTCTTGACCATGGTTTTAGCTATCTGGATCTTGAACTTGTTGTAGGGCAAGGCCACCACTCCATACACCGCCGCTTCTCCGGCTGCTTCCG
>DAOUAU010000227.1:0-6287 GCA_034433195.1 Dehalococcoidales bacterium | reverse complement strand
ACTCAAAACGGCATCCACAGTAGTCAGAAGCAGTCCTTTTGGAACGCCCTCCATCCACTCCACTGGATCGGATATCACCGCCTGGCTGGCGATTTTTAATCTCTCAATCTCGCCGCCTTCCAGGATGTCCTGGTCATGGTGAGGTGAAATCAGAGATTGATTGTGTGGTTTTATTTCCATTCCAGTGCCTTCTTTTTCCAGGCGTATAAATAACCGACCGCCAAAATCAGAATGAGAAATAACATGATGATAAAAGCGCCACCGCCGAGTTGGCGCAAATTGGCAGCCCAGGGGAACAGCAATATCACAAAAACATCTAAAGTCAGAAAAACCAAAGCATAAAAATAATAGTGGAAGTTGAAACGCACCCAGGTCTTCCCGATGGTGGGCATTCCGCATTCAAAAATTGAATTCTTAACCGCGTCAGGATGATGCGGAACAACTCTCAGCAATCTTAGCAAGAACGGGATTAATATCATCGTTCCAGCCAAGAGCGTAGCCACAATCAAAAACAGAGCTATAAATCCATACTCAGTCAACATTATTTCTTCCATCCAAACAGCTTAAAACCGAATTTGACGATCACCGACAACCTTTCCTGATTCCCCGGCACAGGTTAATCTTCAATGCTCAGTTAAATGGTTTTCAAATAGAATGTTCTTATATTAACAGAAACCTTGAGTACAGGTAAAGCATTTATAATGCAAAAAAAACAGTATCACCTCAAGAACAGTTCGTTCACCACCAGTTCCCCGATTAAAACCCCTAAAATAATTTATAGTTGTATTAAAAAAAGTATTTGCGGAAACCCGCGTGTTCCAATCTTCCGGCTATTCCGGCAGCGTTAACATTGAGTAAGGTCACTCTTTCTTTCAAGTTGGAAAAGCTGGTACGGGCAAAGGAGCGCACCAATCAGATTAAAGCCAATAATCCTCTGCGGCTGCTTTTCAAAATAATGACCTCCCCTCTGACGCCTGCCGCATATCGTTTATCATTGCCCGGCATCCGCCGCCAAAATTTTTCCGGAGCGTTTCCGAAAATAGCCGGTTTAATCTCAAATTATATCTATATGGCGTATAAGAACAACGTATTGACTTTTATCATACATAGTACTAAGATAAAACTCAAGTTTTAGATTCAGGAATATACCTGAGGCCTGAAAGTTTGAAAATTCACCTTCATTGTCCCAACTATTCCGGTTAGCCCCAGAACTTAGATTCTGCATACGAATAAAAAATGAGCTGTTTATCCGACACGGTAATCCAGGCCTGAAATCCAGACCGACACAAAGTTTTCGGGATCCAAAACAGTACTGCTGGAATTAACAGGAGGTTGACATGCTTCAAAAAGCGCATTTGGCAGAGATAGTGGGTTCTAATAATGTCCTGGATGAGCCAGCGGTTTTGAAGGCCTATTCCGGTGATATGAGTTTTGTGCACCCTGTCAGGCCGGCTTATGTGATTAAACCCCATACTTCAGATGAAATTCTTAAAATTGTAGCCCTGGCCAAAGAAACTCAAACCCCACTGGTGACTATTAGTTCGGGAGCGCCTCATTTCCGCGGTGATACCGTGCCCGGGACTGGCGGGTCGGTGATATTTGACCTCAGCCTGATGAAAAAAATCTTGCATATTGACCGCAAGAACCGGGTGGCGATGTTTGAAGCGGGGGTGAGTTTCGATGAATTGAACCAGGCGGTAAGCCAGCAGGGTCTCCGTCTGAATATGCCTTTGCTGCCGCGCCGCACCAAATCAGTAGCCGGCAGCTTGCTGGAACGCGAACCCGTTTTAATGCCGGTCTATCACTGGGATATTGCTGATCCCCTGGCCTGTACCGAAGTAATTTTCGGCACCGGTGAGATGTTCCGCACCGGGGCAGCGGCAGGTTCAGGCAGCATCGCAGAACAATGGGCGGCCGGAGGGGTACAAAAAGAAGCCGCCGGTCCATCCTCAGCCTCCTGGTACCGTCTGATCCAAGGCGCCCAGGGTACCATGGGGATTGTAACCTGGGTCAGCGCGAGGTGCGAATTACGGCCCAAACTGGAATCGCCGTTTTTTATCGGAGCGTCTCAATTAGACGAATTGTTAGACCCCCTGCACTGGTTGATCAGATTACGTTTGGTCAATGAGTGCCTGATTCTGAACCATACCAATCTGACCAAAATGGTGGCTGATCACATGAATCTATCTCCGGAATCCATCAAAGCGGAGTTACCGCTCTGGATACTTTTTTTCAATATCGCGGCTTATGATTACCTGCCGGAGGAACGGATCAATGGCCAGACGCTGGATATGCTGGATTTGACACAGCGGTTGGGAGTGAAAGCGGTTAAAACTCTGGGCAGCATCCGGGCAGCGGATTTTTTGAGCATCATTCAGCATTCCTCCCGCGAGCCCTACTGGAAACTCACCAGCGGCGGGAATTGCCAGGATATTTTCTTTCTGGTAATGCTGGAGAAAATTTCAAAAATGGTTAAACTCATGTCAGCGGCAGCCGATGAAACCGGTTATTCCTCTGCCGAAATGGGTGTTTACCTCCAGCCGATGGTTCAAGGTGCCAATTTTCATTGTGAATTCAATTTATTCTTCAACCGCGAAAACCCGGATGAAGCTCAACGCATCAAAGAATTGACTGCCGGCGCTACCAGAGCGCTGCTCTCCGGGGGCGCATTTTTCTCCCGCCCTTATGGTGAAAACAGCGCTCTGATCATGAACCGGGATGCGGCCACCTTGAAAACGCTGAAACAGGTCAAGTCAATAGTTGATCCCGGAAATATCCTGAACCCCGGAAAGCTGTGTTTCTAAGCGGGCAATCCCCACTCAATATCGAAAACCAGGAGTAAGAAAATGAGGCTTTCAGAATTCCGTCAAGATATGGAAACTTGCTGCCGCTGTTCCGCCTGCAAATTCATACCGTTTGAAAAAGTTAAAGGATACCAGAACGTCAATGTCTGTCCCAGCATCGCGCGTTATAATTTCCATGTCTATTCCGGCGGCGGTCGTTTAGGGATGGGAGTGGCTTTGCTGCAAAAAGAGCTGACTTTTTCTGATAAATTGCTGGAGGTAATTTACAACTGTCAAATGTGTGGAGCCTGTGATATCTCCTGCAAGTATGCTATGGACATGGAAGTCCTGGAACCGCTTAACGCCATCCGGATGGAGTGTGTGGAAAACGGTCATACCTTGCCGGTATTGGATAAGATGGTGACCAGTTTGCACCAGGCCGGTTCCCAGCCTGAGGCAGCGGCCGAAAGCCCGGCCTGGTTTGACAGCTTAACAGTAAATCACGCTTACCGGAATTCAACAGAGGTACTGTATCATGCCGGATGCCGGACGGTCCGTAATCCTGATATGTGGAAGGCAGCGCAATCCACTGTCAAACTCCTGCAAAAAGCCGGAATCGCGGTGGGCATAGCCGGCCACCGGGAGACTTGTTGCGGCGGGCGGGCCTATCAATCGGGCTACCAGTCGGATTTTTTAAATCTGGCCAAAGCCAAAATAAAACAGCTTGGAGACAGCGGGGTAAAAACTCTGGTGACCGGCTGCGCGGAATGCTATCACTCCTTCAAGGTGCTGTATCAGCGTTTCAATCTGATCGGTAAGATAGAGGTGATGCATACCAGCCAATACCTGGCGCGTTTGATTAAAGCCGGCCGGTTAATTCCGCAGCAAACCGTCAATATGGATGTCAGCTACCATGATCCCTGTTATCTGGGAAGGCTGGGTGAACCTTATATCCCATGGTCCGGAAGGCAAATCCCGGGACAAATCAGGCTCTTTGATCCGCCCAAAGAATTCAGAAGGGGCTCTCACGGTGTATATCAACCACCCCGGGAGATATTAAGTCAAATTCCCGGCTTGAAACTCAAGGAAATGGAAAGAATCAAGGAATATGCCTGGTGCTGCGGAGCGGGAGGCGGGGTGCAAGAAACCAACCCGCAGTTCGCGGAATGGACGGCCGGTGAAAGAATCCATGAAGCGGCGGCGACCGGCGCCAGGGCCATCGTGACAGCCTGCCCGGGCTGTCAGACCCTGTTCAGGTCGGTGATCAAATCGCAAAAAAGCAATCTCAAAGTATGGGATATTGTTGAAATTTTGGCGGAGTCTGTTTTCTAAAGGAGGCCGTGATATGACGCTGAGAAAAGACCAATACCGGGCTTTTGAAGATGTGCTGGGACCAGAGAACATATCGGACGACCCGGTGATCATGTTTCCGTATTCCTGGCGCTCCGGCCTTTATGCCGGTCCAGACCAGTTTACACCACGCTTTGAAGCCGCGTTGCTGCCGCAGACTACTGAGGAAGTCCAATCCATAGTAAAGTTATGCAATAAATTCAGATTAAAATTCAAGGCCTCCAGTACCGGTTGGGGGCCGTATAATGACGCCACGGGTCCCGGCGTCATTAAAATCGATCTGCGCCGCATGAACCGCATCATAGAGATCAACGAAAAAAACATGTTCGCGGTGGTGGAGCCCTATGTCATCGGGGCACAGTTGCAGGCGGAATTGATGAAACGCGGATTGAACTGCAATCAGTGCGGTGCCGGCACCAACTGTTCAGCCCTGCCGATTGCCGCCCATCAGGGAATCGGACATCTCAGCCAGAGCGCCAGTTACGGAGAAAGGAACCAGCTGGCGCTGGAATGGGTAACGCCTGAGGGAGAGGTTGTGCGGCTGGGTTCGCTGGGCTCAAACGATGAATGGTTTTGCGGTGATGGTCCGGGACCTTCTCTGAGAGGACTGGTGAGAGGCAATGTAGTTCCGCTGGGGGGACTGGGGGTTTTTACCAAAGCGGCTACCAAAATATATCACTGGTCCGGCCCTGCCACCTTCCCGATTGAGGGCGTCTCGCCCTGTTATGCGCCCAGCCATATCCCTGAGAATTTTTCCATCGGCATTTATTCTTTTCCCTCAATAGATAAACTGGATGAAGCTCAGAGCAAGGTGGGAGAGAGTGAGATTGCTCTGGAACTAATGGGATTCAACGCGGCCATGGCTTCCGCCAATATGGCTACCAGCAATGAAGAGGATATCCGGCTTTTCAAGGAATTCTCCCAATATGTGCAGGGGCCGACATTCATGGTTGTCATTGCCGGAAACTCCGCCCGGGATTTCCAGTACAAGAGTGCGGTGCTTAAACAAATCATAGAGGAAACTGATGGCAAGCCAGTGCCCAAATTGCTGGACGATGCCAAAGTGGCCGGCGGTTGCCTGTGGCGCTGGATCCGCAGCACCGGATCAATCCGGGAAGTTTTTCGCGCCTCAGGATGTTTCGGAGGGGAAGTGGGGGGCACTGATTCCTTCAGGCTCATGGCTGACTATATCTCCAGGACCGGACAGATGAAAGAAGATTTGATCAGGCGCGGACTGGTATACAACGACGGCACTTCGCCATTCACACAGTCTTTTGAACACGGTCACTTCGGACACGGTGAGCTGTTGATTCGTTATATGCCGAATGCTGAAACCTTCCGGGTACTGACCCAGGAGTTTCTGGTACAGGCCAATGAAACGGCGGTGCGGGACCATTACGGTGTGCCCGGGCATGTCTTCGGGGATGCCGCGCATGATATGTACGGCCCGCATTGTTCCAATTATCATCTGTGGTTAAGGCGGATAAAAAAGACTTTCGATCCAGGGGGAGCTTCGGAAGCATCTCATTATATATCCCATAAAGATTAAGCGGAGATAATGAAGCTGATAACGGCGCATGATTTGCTTGGCCGCGAGCATATTGATGATTAATAAAACCGTTTGACAGGGATCAAAAGCGTAAAAAAACCGAATGGAGCCTGGTTTTCAAATCCGGAAATATACCGGTGCACTCAGTCCAGAGGAGTCATTGTCAGCAGCATCTTGGCAATTTCTGGATATTTGGCAATGAAGCGTAATTCATCCTCTACCAGAGGTTTATGCTTTTCAACGTTGGCATATCTTACCAGTTCCAATACATCATTGGCTTCTTCTTTGGACTGGAAGCAAATGGGGTCTTTCATTTTCCCCATGATAAAACTGAATCCGGATATACCGCCATATTGGCCGGAACAAATTTCGCGTCCGGTTTCCACTTGTTCCGGTTCACCTCTCCCCAATTCCTCAAAACCATACAATTCATAGTTGTGCGGATCTTTCAATACGCCATCGGCATGAATACCGGAGGCATGGGCGAAGGCATTGGCCCCTACTCCAGGCTGATTGATCGGGATCGGCACACCAAAGGCATAAGCGGCATATTTGGTGATTTTATTAGCCTTTGAAAGATCAATAGAATTCGCTATTTCATAATG
>DAOUAU010000226.1:0-10147 GCA_034433195.1 Dehalococcoidales bacterium | reverse complement strand
GGTCGGACAGTACCGCTCTGGCAATGGTGATTAATTGCTTTTGGCCTTGTGAGATATTGCTGGCTTCCTCATTCAAAATCAGTTCGTATCCGCCAGGCAGGGAGTGGATGAATTGATCAACATAAGCAGTTTTGGCGGCAGCCGTCACTTCTTCATCACTGGCGCCCGGTTTGCCGTAACGGATATTGTCTTTGACACTGCCATTGAACAGCCAGGTGTCCTGCAGCACCATGCCGAAAGCATTGCGGTGATCGTGTCGTTTGAAATCCCGGATATCCACTCCATCGACTAGAATCGAACCGCTGTTAACATCATAAAAACGCATCAACAACTTCACCAAAGTAGTTTTCCCGGCGCCGGTCGGGCCGACAATGGCCACCTTCTGGCCGGATTTAATCTCCACTGAAAAATTATCAATGATAATTTTGTCAGTCAAATAACCAAATGAGACATTCTTGAAGCTGACATTGCCGCGGACATATTCAAGCCTGGTGGTTTTTTCAGAATCGCGTGACTCCTCAGGCTCAGCCAGGAATTCAAAAACCCTTTCAGCGGCAGCGGCAGTCGATTGCAGCACAGTGGCGATGTTGGCGGTCTGGGTGATAGGTTGAGTAAAGGCTCTGACGTACTGGATGAAGGCCAGAATATCCCCCACTTTGATACTGCCGTTGATGGCCAGGTAACCTCCCAGGATGGAGATTAAGACGTAGCCGAAGTTGCTGATGAAGGTCATGATGGGCATCATCATGCCGGCAAAGAACTGGGATTTCCAGGCCGCGCCGTATAGCACTGAGTTATATTTATCAAATTTTTCAATTGAGCGCTTTTCACCGTTGAATGCCCTCATCACATTATGTCCGGAATACATTTCTTCAACGTGGCCGTTGACATGTCCCAGGTAATCCTGCTGTTGTTTAAAGTATTTTTGTGAACGTTTTAAGACCAGTGTCATAAAAACCACGGTGATGGGCAGAATCACTAATGACACTGCCGTCATCAACCAGCTGATAGAGAGCATCATTACCAGCACACCGATGATGGTGGTGACGGAGGTAATGATCTGGGTCAGGCTCTGGTTCAGTGTCTGACTGACGGTATCCACATCGTTGGTGACGCGGCTTAGAACTTCTCCATGAGTTTTGGTATCAAAATATTTTAACGGCAGACAGTTAATTTTTTCAGAGATTTTCTTCCTGAGGTCGTAGGTCACTCTCATTGATATGTTGGTCATCACGAATCCCACGATATAGCTGCAAATGGCGCTGAGCAAGTACAGACCCAATAAAATCAGGCAGATATTGCCAATGTAGGCAAAATCGATACCCGCTCCGGGAACATTGGTTATTTTGGCGACGACACCCTCAAACAATCTGGTGGTGGCATTGCCCATTAATTTAGGACCTAAAATTGAGAACACCGTGCTGGCGATAGACAAAATCAGAGCCACAATAATAGCCGCCCGGTAGGGTTTCAAATACTGAATCAGGGTTTTCATGGTGGCTTTAAAATTACGGGCTTTCTCACCCGGCGCTCCCATCATACCCGGTCCGCCGCCCAGAGGGCCGCGCCCCGGCCCGCCAAAAGGAGGTCCACCCACCGGTCTTCCGGGAGGTGCTCCTGGTGGAGGTCCACCCATCGGTCCTCTGCCTGCCGGTGCATTACCACGGGGAAATCTGTTGTTCTGCGCGTTCATCAAGCTAATTCCTCCCTGGACAACTGGGAGAGAGCGAGTTCGCGATAAACCTCACAGGTTTCCATCAATTCACGGTGTGTACCGATTCCGGCCACCCGGCCATTTTCCAGCACCATAATGCGGTCGGCGTGCATGATGCTGCTGATTCTTTGGGCGACGATCAGCACGGTGGCCCGGCTGGTTTCCTGACGCAAAGCTTTGCGCAAAGCGGCATCCGTTTTATAATCCACCGCTGAAAAACTGTCATCAAAAATATAAATCTCAGGTCTTTTAACCAGAGCGCGGGCGATCGAGAGCCTCTGCTTCTGGCCTCCGGAAAGGTTCATGCCTCCCTGGGAGATATCAGTCTTATAACCGTTGACGCTGGCCTCGATGAAATCACTGGATTGAGCGATGACCGCCGCTTTGCGGATATCTTCATCAGTGGCATTTTCATCAGCATACTTCAAGTTGCTTTCGATATCCCCGCTGAATAGTATGGTTTGCTGCGGAACATAACCGATTTTATCTCTCAGATCGTGTTGGGTCACTTCCCGGATATCTGTCCGGTCGAGCAGGATTTTACCTTCAGTGACATCGTAGAAACGCGGGATCAGGTTAACCAGGGTGGATTTGCCGCTGCCGGTGCCGCCCACTACCGCCAGAGTTTCACCCGGCCGGACGGAAAATGAGATGTTCTGCAAAACATAATCTTCCGCACCCGGGTATTTAAAGCAGACATTTTTGAATTCCAAATAGCCTTTCACCGCAGCATCAAAGGTCCTGGGTTGTTGCGGGTCACGAATATCCGGTTCAGTCTCCAGGACCTGAGCGATTCTCTGAGCGGAAACACCAGCCCGCGGAAGCATGATAAATACCATCGAAACCATCAAAAAAGCCATAATGATTTGCATGGTGTATTGCATGAAGGCCATCATATTACCCACTTGCATTTGCCCGGCATCAATCTGACGAGCGCCGAACCAGATCACCATCAGCATCACCACGTTCATCAGCAGCATCATCGCGGGCATCAGGAAAACCATCACCCGGTTGATAAAAAGGTTAATATCCGTCAGGTCGCGATTAGCCTTGTCAAAACGTTTTTCCTCATGCTGCTGGTTATTAAAAGCCCGCACCACCATCATGCCGGTCAGGGCTTCGCGGGTAACCAGGTTTAGTTTATCCACCAGCGTCTGCACTTTTCTGAATCTGGGCACGGCGATCAGGAAGACAATGATAATCATGGTTAAGAGCGCCATCACTGCCGCCACTATGATCCATCCCATGGAAACATCTTGCCCCAATGCTTTGATCACACCCCCGATGCCGATAATCGGCGCATAGAAGACGATTCTGAGCAGCATCACCAGCACCATCTGGATTTGCTGGATATCATTGGTAGTACGAGTGATCAACGAGGCGGTGGAGAATTTATCAAATTCAACATTGGTGAAATTCTCCACCCGGGTGAACAGTTTGCGGCGGGTATCACGGGCAAAGGTGGCCGCCACACGGGCGGCGATAAATCCCACTGTCACTGAAAGAAGTGTCCCCAGCAAGGTTAAAAGCAACATGTAACCGCCGATTTTTAAGATATAGTTGGTTTGAATTTGACTGACGTTGACGCCAATCAACTTATACTCAGCCGCCAGGTAGCTGACGGCTGTTTGCATCACCATGCTGGACGGCAGAGCGGATGTCTTCTGATTAATTGACTGCAGCATCTCTGTCCGCTGCGCTGCGGTCAGCGCCCCCAAAAATTCAAAAGGGTCAGTGCCGGCCGGCAGTGTTTGTCCTGCCGGTAATTCGGTCAATCCCAGCGCCTGGATGGAGGCTGCCAGCATCAACGGCTGGCTGAAAATGGCATTTAGTTTTTTGATCTCAACACCGGAATCACTGATGCGCACATAAAGCGGCTGGCTGGCCATCTCCGGATATTTTTCCAGATATTTGGCGTAGTCATCCGGAGATAAAGTGTCCGAACGCCGGTAACCGGCGTTGATTGAAGCCTGTCCTTCAGCATTTACAAACAGCAGGATTTTTTTCATTTCCGAAGCCCGTATCGCCACGGGCGAAGGATCGCTGATACCGTGCTGCTGAATGCCAATGTTGACTATCTTGGACATGTAGTCCGGCAGTGTCAGGTCACACAGAGCCTGTCCGAAGAGTAATATGAAAATTAATATGATTAACCAGATGAAGGGTTTCATATATCCGATTAGTTTGAGCATAATAATCCGTTCCTTGTTTTCCCCTGGTATCAGTGGGTGTTTGGGTTAGTTGTCAGGTTTCGGTCCCTGTTTGATCTCCGATTGATGCAGAGCTTTCAATCCGCGCCGCAGAGCTTGCAGGTCTTCCATGGAAAGTTGTTCCAGCGCAGCACCAAGATAGTTGACCCTTCGTTCTTTCAACTCGGAGAGCAAAGTCTTGCTTTTGGGAGTTAATTCAATAACTTGCATGCGGCGGTTGCTTTCGTTTTCATGGCGGGTCACCAGGTGCTGCTCAACCAGGCGGTCGATGATACCGGTCACGTTGGGAGGCGTCACACCCAGCACGGCGGCTATCGATTTTTGATTGGAACTGCCTTCACCATCGATGTAAAAAAGACATTTCAATTGTGCAATGGTCAGGTTCAATTCCATCCAGGCGGCTGAGAAGTGGCCCCGCACACTGTGACCAATATATCTCCAGAGCTCCATGATTTCAGCTTTGACAGCTGCTCTATCCAGGGCACCGGTATCCATTTCAGGTTTGTTGTTTTCATCCATTGATAGCTAATCTGCCTGCTTTCTCTTAACCATTATTGCTACATAAACAGTTTACACCAGATTAACAGTGACTACAACCCTTCCATAAAGGCCAGGCTTCGATTAAAGGGTTAGCTGCGGATGAAGACGGGAGTGAGGACTACAAAAGTGGCAAGGTGGACCAGGATAATGATGGCGATGCCGGCCCAGACGGGAATTTTGATTAATTTACGTTTTGATGAAACCCATCCAATCAGTTCAGACAGAGCCATGCCCAAACCGATGCACAAAGCGCCCATGGTGGGATAAAAATAAAACGGGAAACTGACACGGTTAGTAGCCATACTGATCGGAATCCATAAGATGAAAGTGCCAATGAACCAGGCCAGGCCAAAGAGTCCGGCATCACTGCCCTTGACCGCCCGGTAGGTCATGTAGAGCACTATTGGAATCATCAGCGGCCAGATAGCCAAACTGACAGCGGCGGTATATCCGCCCAGCCAGTTCGGGGTAAAAGTGGTGTAGGCAAAAGCCATGGGGCGATAGTTCAATAACCACTCCCAGGGACGGGCCAAATTGGGATGATCAACGTTGTAAAAAGTCAAACTGGCGCTCAGTGTCAGCATATCTTTGATATGAGTGAAGGGGTTAACAAATTTGTGAGCGATAACAAAATCAAAAAGAGCCACGGCAGCGATGAAGGCAATGGGCGCGGTAATGACAGTGGCCAGAAACCAGCGGTTGTGTTTCCGCCGGGTGAAAATCCAGTGGATAAGCAGGGCTGGCGCTCCCATCACACCGTACAGTTTGGCAGCCGCCGAAAGCCCGATAAATACTCCGGAAAGAATATACTGGCGGTATAGATAGAGTAAGAAAAAGGCCAGCATCAGCGTAACAAAAAACACATCCAGCATTCCCACACCGCTGAACATAAAGGTCATATTTTCAAAGCAGAGCAGGAAGACAGCCAGATTGACCGCTAACCGTGACATTCCTAAACGGCGGCAAATAAAGAAAAACAGCACGATACTGATGGTACCCATGATAACGGACGGTATGCGCCAGCCCCAGGCATTGTCACCAAATAGTATAATGCCGGCAGCGATGAATAATTTGCCCAGCGGGGGATGTTCCGGACGGGGATCGTGATGATTGGCCAGGATGTCATGTGCAGAACCAAAGTCCAGGTCGCCTATTTTTTGTTCATAATCACCCACATAGTAGCATTCATCCAGAATAGGAGTCTTAATTTGGCCGGCAATGCTGAAATGCATCCCCAGTGTGGCAAAAATCATCAGGCAGAGCCAAAAATATTCCCAGCGAATTATCCGCAGCAGTTTGTGCTTCACTTCCAGGTCCAGATAGAACTTAAAAGGTAATTCCAGATAAAGGCGATAATAATACCGATCAAGTTGGAAATCAGATAATGAACCCCGAAGACTTCGGTTAACAGGAGCAACACTCCCCACTGGATGGCAGCCCCGGCTATGCAGGTAATATTAAATTTTAACAAACGTGTGAAGAAGGATGTTTTTTTACCCGGACGGCGGTCAGCGAAGGTAAAATAATTGTTCAAAAGGAAGTTGGTAATAATTGAGGTCTCAATGGCGATTAAAGAAGAGAAGTAATATCTCAGCCCGCCGAAATGAGTCAAGAGCCACAAAATGCCTTGATTGACAATCACGCCGCTTAAACCCACGCCGGTGAATTTCAATAATCTGGATAGTTCGCCTTTACGCCGCATCAGGCTGAAAATATGTTTCAAATAATCAATTTGCTGGCGGGCTTTCATCTTGCTGCGTCCGGAAGACCGGTCTTCAAATATAAAGGGTACTTCCACCACTTTATCAAAGTGGCCCATCACCAGCATTTCCAGCAGGATTTTATAACCGATGGGTTGGAATTCGGTGTTGCCCATGGCTTCACGTTTAAACATATAAAAACCGGACATGGGATCTTTAATACGGCGCGTAGTGGGCAGAAAAATATGCGCCAGAGAGGAGGCTCCTTTGGAGATTATCCTGCGCAGCAGGCCCCAGTTGGGCACACCGCCCCCCGGCACGTAGCGGCTGCCAATGGCCATATCCGCTCCTTCATCCAGGGCTCTCAGTAAAGCGGCGTTAATCTCCGGCGGGTGTTGTAAATCGGCATCCATCACTCCGATGATGTTACCGCGGGCGTATTTGAAACCGTGCAGTACGGCGGTGGCCAGGCCGCGTTCTTTGGTACGCACCATCACTTTCACCGGGAAGGTCTCTGACATTTTGGCGGCTATATCAACGGTGCCGTCTTTGCTGTTATCATCCACCAATAGAATTTCAAATTTACGGCCAGCCAGAGTTCGGCTCAACCTCTCTACCAGCGGTATAATATTATCTTTTTCATTGTAAGTGGGAATCACAATAGAGATAAAATCCTCGTTCATACAGCAGCTGCTCCTGAGCTTCGGAATTTTCTAATAAGCATTTTACCACATTAGGTCAGGTGATACATCCGGCAAACCAGGCCACCTTAATCCACCATCCCGTCAAACCATCTCAAATTCAAAGCGCTGACAACAGTAACTGCGACAAGGTGATCAAGGCCAGGCGTTGATGTTTCAAAAACAGCGTTAAATAGTACTGCCTTGACCAACCTTTTAATCCGGTTTTTGTATATAATAATATCAGGAATGAATATTAAAACACATAAACAAACGAGACAGCGGGAACTGGTCCTCTCAATACTGAAGGATGCGTTCAGCCACCTGACAGCTGATCAAATATACGAGTTAGCCAGAAAAATACTCCCTCAAATCAGTAAAGGGACGGTATACCGGAATTTGCGGATTCTTACGGAAAGCGAAGAGATTACCAGGTTATCTCTCAAGGGGACTATCGCCAGATACGAAGCAAAACAGCCTTTTCACTATCATTTCAGATGTGACTGTTGTGGCAGGATAACAGATGTCAATATACCGGCGGCCAAAGAATTGGACCGTGATGCCAGTCAGGCGACCGGTTTCAAGGTTAGCAGCCACCAACTAGAATTTCGCGGTTGGTGTCAAAACTGTCAACCAACATCCGCAAAGAGTTGATTAACTTGGAGTAACTAAGCCAGTAACTGTATGAATTGTAGAGGAGGAGGATAGTATGCCAAAAAAGAATGACCCGAAAAAGAAACTGACCACCGCGGCCGGAGCCCCCGTGGTAGATAACCAGAATACCATGACCGCCGGTCCCCGTGGGCCTGCGCTCTTGCAGGATGTCTGGTTCCTGGAAAAACTGGCCCATTTTGATCGTGAGGTAATCCCTGAGCGGCGTATGCACGCTAAAGGCTCAGGAGCCTTCGGCACATTTACTGTCAGCCACGATGTCACCCGTTATACCAAAGCCAAAATCTTTTCGGCAGTGGGTAAAAAGACCGACCTGTTCGTGCGCTTTTCCACTGTGGCCGGTGAGCGTGGGGCGGCCGATGCTGAACGGGATATCCGCGGCTTTGCTATCAAATTTTACACTGAAGAAGGCAACTGGGACCTGGTAGGCAACAACACACCGGTTTTCTTCCTGCGTGATCCTCTAAAATTCCCTGATTTGAACCATGCCGTTAAAAGGGATCCCCGAACTAATCTGAGAAGCGCCAAAAATAACTGGGACTTCTGGACTTCGCTTCCGGAGGCGTTACACCAGGTCACCATCGTCATGAGCGACCGCGGCATTCCCTATTCTTACCGGCATATGCACGGCTTTGGCAGTCATACCTTCAGCCTGATTAATGCCAAAAATGAAAGATTCTGGGTTAAATTTCATCTTAAAACTCAGCAGGGCATTAAGAACCTGACCGATCAAGAGGCTGAAGCGATAGTAGCCAAAGACCGTGAAAGCCATCAGCGTGACCTGTATGAAAGCATCGAGAAGGGCGATTACCCGCGCTGGACCATGTATTTCCAGGTTATGCCTGAGAAAGATGCGGCCAAAATGCCTTATAACCCCTTTGATTTATCCAAGGTCTGGTACCATGGTGATTATCCCTTGATTGAAGTGGGAGTGCTGGAACTGAACCGCAATCCGGAAAATTATTTTGCTGATGTGGAGCAGGCGGCTTTCAATCCGGCCAACGTTGTTCCGGGCATCGGTTTCTCACCGGATAAAATGCTGCAGGGCCGTCTCTTCTCCTATGGTGATGCTCAGCGCTACCGGTTGGGCGTCAATCATAACCTGATACCGGTTAATGCTCCTCGCTGTCCTGTCAATACCTTCCATCGTGACGGTACCATGCGGGTTGACGGCAACCGCGGCAGTACGCTGGGCTATGAGCCCAACAGCTACGGTGAATGGCAGGAACAGCCGGATTTCAAGGAACCGCCTCTCAAATTGGAAGGCGCCGCTGACCACTGGAATTTTCGTGAGGATGATGATGATTACTATACCCAACCGGGTAAGCTATTCCGCTTGATGCAGCCCGAACAAAAGAAAGCGTTGTTCGAAAACACCGCTCGCGCCCTGGGTGATGCGCCGCAGGAAATCAAAATCAGACACATCGGGAATTGTTTAAAGGCTGACAAGGCTTACGGTCAGGGGGTTGCCAAAGCTCTGGGCATAAAAATGAGTGAGTTAACCAAATGAAATCGGCTTGAACCAACCACGCAGGGTGGCATTGAACCAAATATGCCGCCCTGTGTATCTCCCGGATCATACCCGGGGCATGCCTCTATAACGGAAAAATAGAGTTGTTGATTGTGGCTGACCGGTCACTCAATGAATCATGTAAAAATTTTTTGATATAACTTGCAAGGAGGAACGTAGTGGCAAACACCAAAGTCGGTGACAAATTCAGTTGCAGCATCTGCGGCAATGTGGTGGTATTAACCAGGGTCGGCGGCGGCCAATTGGTATGTTGCGGCAAACCCATGGGTAAAATCGGATCGGCTGGTTGAACTTCGGAATTTACCGGCTGCCAGCTATCGAAGATACCTTCTTAAAGTAATTTGAATAAAAAGGATGGTTGAAAATGATCGAGACAGGCATTAAAGCCACGGATTTTTCTTTAAAAGACCAGAATGGTAAAACAGTGAAGCTTTCCAGCCTCAAGGGTAAAAAAGTGCTGCTTTCTTTCAGACCGCTGGCCTGGACCAGCGTCTGTCATGACCAGATGAGATTGCTTGAGGAAAACCATCTGCATTTCGAACGTCTTAACACCGTTGCCCTGGGCATTGGTGTTGATTCTGTGCCATCCAACAAGGCCTGGGCACAATCGATGGATATTCAGAACACCAGGTTGCTCTCTGACTTTTGGCCCCATGGAGAAGCAGCCATGGCATATGGCATTTTCAGAGACAAAGACGGCTTTTCCGAGAGGGCGAACATCCTCATTGATGAAGATCAGAAGGTCATGTTTGCCAGAGTCTACCCCACATCTCAATTGCCGGATTTTGAAGAGATTTTAAAACTTTTGAAAAAATAATATATCAAGGGGTCAATGATCAAAAAACCGTAGAGTCAATCTCTGAGAAAAAACAAACTTCCACATAAATCATTATGTCAAATCAATTTTCAGGGAGGTTTAGTGTGGCTAAACAACAATCCGCTGAACGAACACTGGGGCATTTGCGTATCTGGTGCATCGTGGTCGCTCTCATTCTAGCGGTGCAGGCTATCATGATTGCGGTACTCACCAACAAATTTTCTCTTCCGGTGACAGCCACTTTCATGAGTGGCCCACCTGGTACGGCCCCCCAGCTTCACCA
>DAOUAU010000225.1:0-3513 GCA_034433195.1 Dehalococcoidales bacterium | reverse complement strand
CAGCAGGTAATGCGCCAAAGAAACCGGCTGGGCGCGCTGCAAATGGGTGTACCCGGGTAACACCACTCTCTGGTTTTGATCGGCCAAACGCACCAGCACTACCTGCAGCTTGTCAACCGCCAGATTAATCTGAATTATGGCATCCTTGACGAAGAGCCGGGTGTCCAGAGCTACCTGATCGTTGCGCGAACGAGCGGTATGCAGACGTCCCCCGGATGGGCCTATCATTTCGGACAATCGAGATTCAATTGCCATGTGTATATCTTCAGATTCAGTTTTGGGCCGGAATTGTCCGGCCTCGATTTCCTCTTCAATGGCCTTCAGGCCTTTCACTATCGCCCGCCCGTCTTTGGCCGTGATAATGCCCTGTCTGGCCAGCATTTTAGCATGCGCGATCGATCCCAGGATATCATAATGAAACAACCGGCGGTCAAAGGGCAGAGAGGCGGTATATCTGGCTACCGCCTGATGGGCTTCTTTTTGAAAACGTCCCCGGATCAAACTCACTTTTTGGCCTTCTTAGCTTTTTTTCCGGTCCGTAAGCTGGCCAGACTGCTGCCTTCACCAATGGGCTGAAGCTGAGCTTGAATCCTGGTTGGCAAGCCCCATAATTGAATAAAGCCAACCGAATGACTTTGATCAAAAATATCCCCTTTATCATAGGTGGCCAGTTTAAAACTGTACAAAGAATAGGGTGATTGGCGTCCGGCTACCATCGAAGTGCCTTTGAACAACTTCATTCTGACCAGACCGGTGACAAAGCGCTGCGTGCTTTGTACATAAGCCGCCAGGTCCTGGTGCATGGCGCTGAACCACAGACCATTGTAAATCAGGTCCGCGTAATCAACCGCCACCTGTTGTTTAAAGCGCAACTGCTGCTTGGTCAGGCACATCTCTTCCAGCGCCAGATGGGCCTGCATCAAAACCACCGGAGCCGGGGCTTCATAGACTTCTCTGGATTTGATGCCAACCAGACGGTTTTCAATATGGTCAATTCTGCCGACCCCGTTGTCACCGGCGATTTTGTTCAATTTCTCAATCAGGCTGATGCCATCCATTTTTTCGCCGTTCAAAGCCACCGGGATGCCCTGTACGAATTCAATTTCAACATAGGCCGGTTTTTCAGGGGTCTTATCCGGGTCTTTGGTCCAGGCAAAGGCATCCGCCGGAGGCTCATTCATGGGATCTTCCAGAATTCCGCATTCAACGGCTCTGCCCCACAGGTTTTCATCGATCGAATAGGGGCTCTTTTTGGTTACCGGAATGGGTATTTTATTCTTATTGGCATAAGCTATGGTCTCCTCGCGGGTCATGCCCCACTCTCGGGCCGGAGCGATTATTTTCAAATCGGGAGCCAGAGTATGGATGCCCACATCCAGTCTGACCTGGTCATTGCCCTTGCCGGTACAGCCGTGAGACACCGCCTTCGCCCCATTTTCCAGAGCCACTTCAGCCATTAATTTGGCAATTAAAGGACGGCCGAGAGCGGTCGCCAGAGGGTAACCGCCTTCATACAAAGCATCCGCCTGCAAGGCCGGCCAGCAATAATCTTCAACAAAGGTCTTTCGGGCATCAATCACATAGGCTTTTTGAACACCCAGTTTTTCGGCCTTCTTTTTGATCCCATCCAGATCTTTAACATTACCAATATCCACGGTCAAGGTGATGACTTCCATGTTGTAGTGTTCCGGCACCCATTTGATAGCCACTGAGGTATCCACCCCGCCGCTGTAAGCCAGGACTACTTTTTCCATATCAGACTCCTTTCAGAAATTAATAATATCACTAATATTTTAAACTCACCAGGGCTTCATCCACAATCTTTACGCCCTCATCAATATCGGTCCTGGTGATGATCAAGGGAGGAATCACCCTCAGCAGATTGGATTTTAAGAAATTGATGACCAGCCCTCGTTCCAGACAGGCATACATCACAGTTTCAGCGATATCCTGGTTGAATTCAACGCCAATCAGCAGACCGGCGCCGCGCACATCGGTAATAACCGGATGTTGTTTCTTCAAATTTTTCAATTGGGTCACCAGGTACTGACCCATCTTGCCGGCGTTGCCCGCCACATCCTTTTCAATGATATATTTGGTTACGGCATATCCCGCCGCGCAGGCCAGAGGATTGCCGCCGAAAGTGGTGCCATGCTCACCCGGAGCAAAAACTGCGGTCTTGTTTTTGGACATGATAGCCCCAATCGGCACTCCGCTGCCAATCCCTTTAGCCAGTGTAATCACATCCGGTTCTACCCCGAAGATTTGATACCCGAACAATTTGCCCAATCTGCCCATACCGGTCTGTACTTCATCAAAGATCAACATCAGGTTCTTTTCATCACACCAGGCCCGCAGTTGTTGGAGATATTCCACGGATGGAATATTAACGCCGCCCTCACCTTGAACAGGCTCAATCATCACTGCGCAGGTTTTGGAATTCGTGGCTTTTTTGATGGCTTCTATATTGTTATATTCCACATTTACAAATCCGCTGGTTAGCGGCAGATAAGGCTTCTGCATCTTTTCCTGACCGGTGGCTGCCACCATCGCCAGTGTTCGTCCATGAAAAGACATATAGGTGGTAATCACTTCATGGGCGCCGTTTAGTTTTAAAGCTCCCCAGCGTTTTGCCAGCTTAATGGCGCCTTCATTGGCTTCCGCACCGCTGTTGCTGAAAAAGACTTTGTCAAAACAACTGTTAGTCACCAGTAGTTCGGCCAGCTTACCCAGCGGCAGCGTGTAATAGGCATTAGAAACATGGATCAAAGTCCCGGCCTGCTCATTCAAAGCGCCGGTTAAAACCGGGTGACAATGTCCCAGGCTATCCACCGCCCACCCTCCCACAAAGTCCAGGTACTCTTTTCCTTCCTCATCCCATAATCTGAGTCCTTGACCTTTTACAAAGGTGACCGGTATGCGGTTGATAAAATTCATCATGTATTTTTTGATCAGTTCCTGAGAACTGCTTAGTTTTCTATTTTGCATCAGTGAATCCCTCTCTATAATCCTTAATAATGGATGTACCACCTTCGGATTTATCTATCTCATTCAATAAGGCATGCGGCTGCCGGCCGTCAATTATCCTGGTTGATTGACAGTTTTCCAGCGCCCTGATACCTGCCCGAATCTTCGGAATCATCCCTCCGGAAGCTGTGCCGGAGGCAGTGAGAGCCTCGGCTTCCTGCACGCTCAATTCTGCAATCACCTGGCCGGAGGCATCCATGATCCCGGCAATGTCAGTTAGAAAGACCAGCTTCCGGGCGCCCATAGAGGCTGCGATTTCCCCGGCAGCAGTATCCGCGTTAGTATTCAAAATCAGCGGTCCCTGACCGGGTTTCTGATCCATATTCAAGCTAATGGGAGAAATCACCGGCATATATCCAGCTTGTAACAGTATTACCAGCAGTTCATTATTGACCTTGACCGGATTCCCGACGTAACCCAGGTCAAGATTCTTTATCTTGCCTTGCAGCAACGCGCCGTCCACTCCGCTCAGCCCGATAGCCCGTC
>DAOUAU010000224.1:0-3511 GCA_034433195.1 Dehalococcoidales bacterium | reverse complement strand
CCTTTAGGTGAGGCATCCGTCGTTTTTGTTTGCCACGGCATGGTTTTTTGCCAGTTGCAATTATGGTTTAACTGGACAAAGGCCGGGCAGTCATATTTATGGATCAGCTGAGTCAATTTCCTGATATCGGTGATGTACTTATCATCATCCAGCCGGTAGTTGCCGCTCATGCGGGCTTCATCAGGCTCAATCACCGGACCTTCCACTATTACTAACCCCACACCTCCCCTGGCAAAGGCTTCGTAGTAGTGCTTTATTCTATCATTTACCTGGCCGTCACCCGTACCCCAGTAACGGGCCGCTGCTCCCGATTTTACCATCCGGTTTTTGATCTTTACCGGTCCTATCCTGGAGGGTTCCAGCAGTTTTTCAAATTTGATCCTGGCCATAACTTCTTTCGTCTCCGTATGTCCTGGGCGGCGGCTTCCACCCGGCAGCCGGACCAGCAATATTAGAATTTCCATGTTGTGTTGTGTATGCTAAAATCAGCCAGCGGTACCAGACAATCATTATTCAGGACTTGATCTGTAACCTATCGCCTCCAATGAAAAGGGTATCCTGAAGAATTCATGATACCTGAGAGCCGGATCTGATCAAACAGATGCGCAATTGACACCTATGTCAAGAACCCGCCGTAATAGCGTTTTTTAATTTCAGCGCGGATGATGATGTCACCATTAATTATCCCGTCTATGGATAAGACTTTGTTCTGAAATCTATAAAGTTCCTCAGGCGAAGCAGCGTTGTAACCTATCAATATATCGTAGCTATTAAACAGGGTCACTATTAGAAAAATATCCCGTTCACGCCGCAGCGTGGTACATACTTCGTCCAGTTTTCCGGCTTGTGCCTGTAAAAATAAAAAAGCATTGGAAGCGTACCCTATTTTGGAAGGATTAGGAATGGCTTTAATTTCTATCACTTTCTCAGCCAATAGACGCATGATTCGCCGTAGACAGGTGGGTGGACTTATTCCCAGTTCCCTGGCCAGGTGCAGGTTTTTATACCGTCCGTTCTCAGCAAGTTTTTCAATTATTTTTTGATCCGTTTCGTCTATCTTGACCGGATTGGTGCTATTGGTCGTCAGGCCATAGTACCGCTTTTTTATATCTTTGATCAGAAACGTATCCACCTTGATACCGTCAGTGGATGAAAGATCAGCAGAGATCATATTTAGCAGCATTTCCCAGGTTGGGAAATAGGCAATCGCCAATATGCTGTAACGGCCGAAGGTCGTCACTATCAAATTGACATAGAAATTGTTATTCAAACGGGAGCAAATTTTTTCGATATTGGTGGTTTTTGTTTCAATTGCTATGATGGCGTGCGCGTTGTATCCCAGTTTGAAGGGGTTAGGCAATGCCCTGACTTTAATGATTTCGTTCTCTTCCAGCATTTCCACTCGTTTAGCGACGGTGGTAACGTGAATGCCTAACTGCCTGGCCAGCTCCACATTTGACTCCCGGCCGTCTTTTTGCAAAGCAAGAATCAGTTTTCTATCCAGACTGTTCAACATATCTTTAAGAAATTATCAACCCCATCACGAGTCATCGATAACACCAAATATACCACATTTTATTAAGTATTTCTATTGACATCATTATATATCTGTGATAATCTAACCATAATATACTGCATTAAATATCAAAACACGCACGCTTATGTAATTTATCAGGCTTCAAAAAGGAAATGGTATGACCGAACAGGAATTATCCCAGGGATTAAGCCTCAATGAAAAAAACCGGCGTTATTCATTACTCCGCGAAAAACTGAAAAAAGCCGGCCTCTCCGCTCTGCTGGTATACGGCGGGACCCAGCTGGGTGTACCTGTTCACTACCTGACTCGAATATGGGGCAACAAGAATAATATGGTGATTTTCCCGGCTGAAGGAGAACCCGTATTTTTGAATCCCAGCAACAGCATACTTTCAGTAGCCCAGATCATGAAACAGGGCTGCTGGATACCCCAGCAAAACGTTCACCTTTGTGCCAACCTTACTGCCGAGACCTGCAAGCACATCGTCAGGATGAAGCTGGAAAACAGCCGAATCGGTATAGATAGCTTCCGTTTTTGGCCGGTTTTTGAGTATCAATTATTCATGGACTTGTGTCCAAAAACCCAGCTGGTGGAGTCACACCGGTTGTTTGGAGAAATACGCGGTCCCAAGAGCGCGGAAGAATTGGCCGAAATTGGAAAAGCCATCAAAATATCCGATCTGGCGCATTATGCCTTTCTGGCCAGTCTAAAATCCGGATTATCAGAAGCTGAGGTATCTGCCAGAGCCAATGAGGTATTGGATAACAAAGGCGTGGGAGACCGCATTATTCTGATCCACAGCCAGCCTGAAGCCACTTATCCTAACCGTCCCGGTGCGGCCCTTATTACCAGACCCAATCCGGTCACCTATTCTCCGGAATTCTCCCGCAATGCCGGGTACGGCGCCCAGATGATACGCGCTTATTGGTGGAACGAGCCTGCCGGTGTTTTCAAGCGCATGTTTGAGTTATGGGCTGAAATGAGAAAAATGATCGTCAAAGAATTCAGGCCCGGAGTTGAGATTACCGCTGCCGGGAAAAAAGTTGTCAGCTTGATCGAATCTTACGGCTTTGAATGTGATAAACTTGGCCATGCCGTGGGCATTTCATATGGAGACGCCCCTTATATCACCGCCGGTCCGGATGAAAAAGATTTTATGGAATGGACCATACTGCCTGATGAAGTTTATGCCGTACATCCCATGGTCAGGTGCAAAAATTATACCGCTCCCTTCTCCATGATCGGTGATATGTATTTAACCGGTGAAAAAGAAACCACCTGGATGACTACCGCTCTGCCCGGCCTCCCTGAAATAATTCCTTAACGACTCCTGATACTCGGGTTATAAACCGGATGGACAATTGAATTGCTGTAATAATCACTGACTTATGTGAGAAAAGCCGATAAGTTAAAATAACCTCGAGGCAGAAGTAAAAGAAGTTGACGAATTTTATCATCCGCAGATTATTATTAACAGTGCTGGTACTGATACTGGTTTCATTCTTCTCTTTTTCTCTGATTCATCTGATGCCAGGAGATCCGGCTGCTGCCATGCTGGGACTGGATGCCACTCCGGAACAGATAAACGCATTGAGGAGTGAATTATGGCTGGACAGGCCGTTTATCGTCCAGTACGGACACTGGGTCAGTAACCTTCTGCAAGGCGACCTGGGGAATTCGTTGATGTACCGCGATCCAATCAGTCATCTTTTCTCCATGCGTCTGCCGATCACACTGTATCTATCGGTATTGGCCTTCATCATCAGCACTTTCCTGGGGATCTTCCTGGGAATCATTTGTGCGGTCCGGAGAGGCGGCGTTATCGATCAGCTTGTCAGCCTGTTGGCCAATGTTGGAATTGCCATTCCGGTCTTCTGGCTGGGTATATTGGGGATATATTTTTTTGGATATAAATTAGGCTGGCTGCCGCTTCAAGGTTGGACATCTCCCTTTGATAACTTTGTACTGAGTACC
>DAOUAU010000223.1:0-5454 GCA_034433195.1 Dehalococcoidales bacterium | reverse complement strand
ATCGGGAGGAATCACAACCATCTCGGTTTGTAGTCCACAGCGTTTAAATAATGGCTCGAGATAGTTTAAGGCTTTGGCATAATTCCGGCCAGGGGGTACAGTAGTATCGATGGCAATCAATTTTTTTAATATTTCAGTATAATCCATCTGTTTCTCCGATTTTTGTGGTATTTAAAATGGGTAAAGATGCACTATCGAGTACCCTATTCCAGTGTTATAATACCACTTATTTGGACATACTGTTTCCATTGGTCGACGCATTCCAGAGTTGTAACAATCATGGAGGCCGTCTTGAGAAATAAAGTTCTGGCACTGGGGCGTGAAGACTTCAGCTATCGTGTAAACAACGCTTTAAAACTGGAAGGTTTTTTGGTGGTCTGCCTGAAGGAATTGCCCGACACACTGACGGGGATAAAACAAGAAGGCTTCGATATGGTTTTGGTAGACGGCGGCATGCCCGATATTGAGAATACCTGTTTCCGCGTCGCCTGGCTTTGCCGTTTGCGGTTAGCGATTATTAATCTGGCGCCTCATTATGACAAGAATTCGTTTATACATCTGGGGGCGAATGCTTTTATTCCTCCTACTTTTCCGCCTTCTGAACTGGCCACTGAGATCGGGATTATTTCCATTCGCGGCGCCCAGGATTTTAAGAGCATCAAAGTTTTGACCATTGAAGATGACAGGCATATTCGAGAAGCTATCCGTCTGAGTTTCCGTATCTTCTGGCCGGAGGCTGAATTATATTTCACAGATGAGGGTCAAACGGGTATTAATATCGTCAAAAACAAAGCCATTGATATCATCCTTTTAGATATCGGTCTGCCGGATATGTCCGGTTTTGAGGTACTAAATTGCATACGCTCTTTTTCAAAAACACCCGTCATCATCACGACGGCTGCCCGGGATCAGGAAAAAGTAATCAAAGCAATGCAGGCCGGCGCTAATGATTATTTGATCAAACCCTTCAGACAAATCGAAATGATGCCCAGAATCCGCTATTTTACCAACCAGTATGCCCGATCTGCCTGATCAAAACAGTTCTGCCCTGAAAAGGAGACGGTCAAATCCGTCTCCTTTTTTTATCTTCCACACACACCGGGGGACTTAACAGTCAATCTGCATTCAATTCATTATTTTCTGTTTATTGACCTTTGAAGTGATACTAAAACAGGGCGCATTTGCCGCCGCACCGTTGTTTCTGCTCCTTTTTGTGATGACTTTTTTACCAGATTGTAACTTTTATTTTACAATACATTATCCACAGTAACCCCGTTTTTACACCACCGGAGTAGACTATATCAAGTAAAGCAGGAGGAAATGAGGTGGGACTGACAGTCTTAGCTCTGGGAAGAAAAACCGTCACCCGTCGGGTGGCTCAGACTTTGGCCTCCAGTGGAATTACACTTTCCATCAAAAACGATGTTTCGGCTGCGGTATCAGAGCTTAAATCAGGAAAATATGATCTGACTCTGGTGGATGGTTATATGGATGAACTGGAATCCGCCTGCAACCGCATCACATGGCAGTGCCGCTTGCCGATATTATTAATTATTAACGGCTCAGAAACTGACTGGAACCTCCTGCGTAGACTGGATGTTGACGGGTTTATTCCAGAAGAATCCGGCAACACCGAATTGATTACATATTTTACATCCATAGCCCGGCGCAAGGAGGTCCGCCCTGAATCAACCAGGATTTTGATCATCGAAGATGATCACCAGACACAGGAATCCTTAAGATTGGCTTTTCAGATTTACTGGCCGGAAGCCGAGGTTGCCTGCGCCGCCAGCGGACAGGAAGGGCTGTTCTCTTACCGGGTCAATCCGGCTGACGTAGTGCTGCTGGACTTAAAATTGCCTGATACTACCGGTTTCGATGTTCTGGCCAAAATCCGTTCTGTCAGTCAGGTACCCGTGATAATCCTGACGGCAACCCGCACTCCCGAGACGGTGATTAGGGCTGTCCAGATGGGAGCCAGTGATTACATACTAAAACCCTTTAAACAATTGAGTTTAATGTCCCGCATCCGTCAACATCTGACCATGGGACCGGCAGTATCCAACATCTCAGAAGGATTTTCCTCAAATCTGAAGAAGGATTGGTAAAATGAACACAAGCGACACCTGGGCTCTGATCGAAGGGAAAATGCTGGAACTGCGGATATTAACCAACGCAAATTGGAAAAACCAGGAATACGAAGTGGCAGCGCTTGGTGAGAGAGTACTCAGAACGGTGGAAATAGCCAAAGCCGAATCCGAGCGAGTGCGCTCGGATATGGAAAACTTGATACAATCCGTTGATGAACTGAAAAATGAATGGCAGTTCAGAAATATCTTCGAATCCAGGACTTGAAATCCCTGTTTGACATCCCGTGTAACAGTGTCAGATTTACTTTTATTTATCCCCCGCCATGCATAACTCTAAAGACTATCAAATTCATATCAGGACTGGTCTCAATAAAAAATTATCTTCATTCACAGCGCAGGGGGTTCATACGGAACAATATGCATGCCTTTAGGCACTACCACAATTCCGCTTTTGGTCACGGTACAGCCCCTTTCACGGTCAGCCGTTAGATTAAATCCGATAGTTGCTCCGGCATGAATCCGGCAATCTTTATCCACAATAGCCCGAAAAACACGGGCGCCCGGCTCTATGAAAACATCATTAAAAATCACGGAATTCTCCACTGACGCCTCTCTCTCTACAATCACTCCCGGTGAGAGAATACAATGATTCACCCAGCCTCCGCTGATAATACAACCACCGCATACAATAGAATCTTTAACCTGTCCACCTAAAACATATTTGCTGGGTGGTAATTGCTTTTGAAAGGTTCTCAACGGCCATTTCTCACCATACAAACTAAAATCAGGGTCAATTCCCACGAGCTCCATCGAGGCTTCATAAAACGAATCAATCGTACCCACATCGCGCCAGCAGCAAGAATCGCGCGTCCGGTCTATCAGCACCTTCTCCCTGACACCGTTGTGTACCCTTAGTTCATAATCTTGAATATAGTTTTCTTTTTCATAGTCATAAACGTATATGGTTTTTCCGCCTTCCAGCATTTCCGGAATAATATGTTTTCCAAAGTCGTGTCCGTTACCGGACAGGGCATTAGCTAAAACTTCCGCTTTGAAAATATATATTCCCATCGAGGCTAAGGCGGTATTCGGATTTCCCGGCAGAGTTTTGGGTTCAGCCGGTTTCTCGTTAAAACTTACCAGTTGATAATCAGCATCCACCTCCAATACTCCCAGGCGTCCGGCCGCCTGTTCTTTATGTGTACGAATGGCCGAAATAGTCAGATCAGCGCCTTTGCCGCGGTGGTAATTCAAAAATAGCCTGTAATCCATTTTGTAGACATGGTCACCGGCTAGAATAATCACATCTTCGATTTCATTACGGTATATCAAGTTTAAATTTTGGCGAACGGCATCGGCTGTGCCCTGAAACCAACCAGCTCCGGTTTTCATCTGGGCCGGAACGCAGTAAATGAAATCCCCGAGACCCGAACTGGAAATCGACCATCCCTCCTGAATATGCTGGTTTAAAGACTCGGATAAATACTGGGTTAAAACAAAAACACGGCGGATGCCTGAGTTGACGCAGTTACTTAAAGTGATATCTATCAGGCGATATTTTCCGGCAAAAGGGACTGAAGCTTTGGCGCGCTGGCTGGTCAAAGGTTGCAACCGTTCCCCGGCCCCACCGGCCATAATAATTACGACTGTTTTTTCCATGTTAGCTGAGGATGCCTCCGACAAAATGTTTTTTATGATTACTACTACTATTATATTCAATAAATATACGATTAAATAGTGGGGTTTTCGATATTGTTTGAATTGAGCTGAATATTGACTAACGCCAAAGCATCATTCGGCTAATATCTGGAAATAATGGTTGTTAAAAAACGCTGGGACGGAGCGACAGAGGGAAATCGCTGATATTCGAAGACTACAGCTACCTTAATTCAATCATAATGATCAGGGCGCTTTCAACCTTTCAACGGCTCTGATCAGGCTTTCCGGAGGATCAGATTTGCAGACGAAAGCCTGAGCGCCAGCTTTTAGCGCGATTGCCCGGACCTGTGGACAGCTGCTAAGTACGATCACGGCCAGCCCCGGGTTTATCGTCAGCACAGCTGCCATCGCCTCTCCCGGCCTGGATTCTGCCAATTCCCAGTCCAGAATTAGCACCTGCGGACAAGTGGTGTTCACCAGTCTGATCAGTGTTTCATTGTCGCCGGCTTCTCCTATCACTGCCATACCGGCTTTCTCTTCCAGTATCAATTTTATGGCTGAACGCACTTCAACTTGATTATCTGCCACTATCACACGCATCACTGCACCCCCCGCTAAGCCTTGCCCTTCCAGCTTTTAGAGTTCGTATTAATCGATACAGGCCGAATGAAACCTGATCAATCAGTAAACTCATCCTTGGAGAGCGCGGTCAAAACAGTAGCCATCAGGCCCAGGACATGCGAAACCAGAAGGGCTGCAATCGACCCCGCCAGCACCCAGCCCCATCTCCGTCTTTGCAGGCTAAAAACCCCGCCGATGATAGAGAGGGTACCAAGCGCGATCACAGGTATGGCTGTAAACGAAAATAATATAGACGGAAATAAACAGTAAAAACCGGCAAATGCTCCAAACACCGCCGCAGCTAATCCTATCCCCAGACCTCCCAAAACACAACCAGTTCCAGAGATAATGCTCAAAATGCCGGCTGCGGTAGGTTTAGCTGTTTTACGCACGTCAGGCACAATTGGTTCAGACATGATTATCCTCCTTTATTGATACTTCAATTATAAGTGTCAAGGAGGATCAATACGCCCTGCCTACGGGCAGACATTACTGTAGCCGCATTGCCAGTATTTAACCTGTTCATCTGGCCAGGTGTTATGAAGACCGTTCAGGTTTTGCCATTTCAATTCACCTTTTCAAGTGATAGCAGCCTGATTTTACCGCAAGATTTCCCAGAGTGTTAGAAGCCTGCCAGACCGCTGATTTTTGCCTATCCGAATGTCAGGAAATGGTTAAACACACTATTTCACCAAATTCTTTTTCAGCGCCAGCGCCACGGCTTCAGTGCGACTGGTAACGCCCAGCTTGGAGAGAACATTGCTGACATGGAATTTGACCGTGGATTGGCTGACTATCAACCTTTCGGCAATCCCGGTATTCGGCAGCCCTTCTACCATCAAGCTTAAAATCTCCAATTCGCGCTCAGTCAAATCGTAAGTGGGGACGGCAGGCTGTTTCAAATCCTGAATCAATACCTGGGCTGCTTCGGGAGACAGGCGAGGTTGCCCGGCTATCGCTCCGCGGATCGCCGCGACCAGTTCAGAAGCAGATACGTGGTGGTGGCTTGCTCTTTCATCAGTTCGTCGATCTTCGGGTTGCAATATCCCTGATTGTTGCCACCTTCCGGGTTATCCGCGCTGGT
>DAOUAU010000222.1:0-7602 GCA_034433195.1 Dehalococcoidales bacterium | reverse complement strand
CGTGTCAAATCAAATAAAAACCTTACCGAACCGGTATTCGTTGAATCATATTAATTGTTACCGAAGAAGGGGTTTGTTTGCGCCGCGGATCAACCTGTCCACCTCTGGTTTTCTGCTCGTAGGTCCTCCAGAGTGTTGCTAACTTGGCCTCAATTGCCCGTTTTAATTGGGCTGGATTCAAACTGTGATAAACAGACCTTAATTTAGCCTGGCGCTCTTCAGAAAGCTGTCCCGATTCCAGCAGTCGCTGACAGGGTGTCTGAGGGATATCATATTTCCTTTTGACTCTGCCCCCGATTCTCTCTTTGCTCACCAGTTTCATGACCGGCTGAAAGAAGTTCTTGTACAATCTCAACTCATTTCGGTAAAGCTCGTTGATCATCTTGAGTTCGGGGGCCGTATCATATCTGAAGTACCCCAGCACCTTTCTAACATGCGTCCAATTTTTCTGCTCAATGTAGGCGTTGTCATTCTTGCGGCTGGGACGAGATCGTGTGAATTCCAATTTCTCCCGCTGACAATATTTATACAGGCTTTCACTCATAAACTCTGTCCCATTGTCCGTATCGATACTCTGCCAGGAGAAGGGGGTTCTGGTTCTTATTTGCTTGAGAGCCCAAAAAGTGGCTTCTTGGGACTTCCCCATAATCGCTTCGCCTTCCCACCAGCCGGAAGCGATCTCGGTAGTGCTAAGACTATAAACAAATTCTCCCGAGGTGGAAGATCCACAATGGGCTACCGTGTCCATTTCTACATTGCCTACCTGGGCAGTATTCCACTGCGTCAGTCTGATCGGTATTTTGGATTTGAGTAAGGAACCGGGTTTGGGAACGCCTCTGGCTCTTTGAAGGTGAAATATTTCTCGCTGCTTCTTTAATTTCCTGTCTATGGTGGCTGAACTGATGTTGCTTAGTTTAGCCGCTATTTCGTCTGTTATCTGAAGTTCACCCAGTTCTCTTAAATGAGTCACTTCGCTATCCAGTAATGGCTTCAGCCTTTGGCCGCAAGGATAATCAAAGATCTCCCATACTTTGGCTAAAGCCGCGGTAATCTCTCCATCATAAGGGGCTTCTTTGGGCTTCCTTTTCCGCGGGTTAAGGTCTACTCTTCGATGCATTCTGGAAATCACGTACTTGCGAGATTGGTTCGTATTTTCACAATATTCATCCAGAATCTGCGTTTTTTCCTCTTTCGTCTTAGCCTGATAATACTTCTCTCTGAGTACCAATAAATATTCTTTTCTTGCTGTCATACCCATTCCCATTTAGCCTGATATCCGCCTTTCTATCGGTCATATTTTCATTTCAGTTGAGATATTCCCTATCCATTTTAATTTGGCCTCTGAGGCCAAATTAAAATGGATAGGCGGCGTCAGCCCACCTCGGAAAATATGAATCCGTTATTTACACGTGTTCAGGCTTATTTTACTGTTTTCGGTAAGATATTATTTGATTTAACGTACCCTCCTTCGGTAATATTTTAGATGATTTAATTCGTTGAATTGCCAGTTGGGCTTAATTTATGCTATAATTTCATGATTTGTGTAAGTATATAATATATGTAGAAATAGGTTCGGGGGTAAAATGTTAGTTAAATCACAGAAAAATCAGATTATCAATTCCTTCAAAATGCATGAAGGGGACACCGGCTCCACCGAAGTTCAGGTAGCTATGTTGACTGAAAGAATCAAGCAGTTAACCAGCCATATGGCCGGATCCAAGCATGATTTCAGCACTCAACGCGGCCTGCTGATATTAGTAGGACAGAGAAGAAGACTTCTTTTGTACTTATCCAAAGAAAACACTGAACGCTACAATAAATTGATCAAAAAACTTGGCCTGCGTAAATAGCATAATCCAGGATTCAGGAGATATAAATTTTGTTAGAAACTAAAACCGTTTCATGTGAACTGGCGGGTAGAAAATTGACACTTGAAACCGGGAAACTGGCCAAACAAGCCGGTGGATCGGTAACCGTCCGCTACGGTGATACAATTGTTTTGGTGACCGCTGTCAATAGCTCCAATGTGCGTGAAGGTTCCGATTTTTTACCTTTAACCGTTGATTACGAAGAGAGAATGTATGCTGCCGGGAAAATTCCGGGTGGTTTTATTCGCCGGGAAGGCCGGCCAACCACCGAGGCTACTCTGGCCAGCCGTTTAACTGACCGCACCATCCGTCCCTTGCTGCCCAAGACGTGGAAACATGATATCCAGGTAGTGGTGACAGTTTTATCCACCGATCAGGAGAATGACCCTAATATGCTGGGCATTATTGGTGCTTCAGCCGCTTTGGGCATGACTGAGATCCCCTTCGCCGGTCCGGCCGCCGGAGTGACCGTAGGCTATAAGGATGGCAAAATGCTTTTGAACCCGGTTTTACCGGAACTGGCAGAAAGTGAGCTGGACCTGGTGGTTTGCAGCACACGCAAAAACGTGGTGATGGTAGAGGCCGGGGCTAAAGAGGTATCTGAAGATATTCTGGTTGAGGCTTTGAAATTTGGTCATCAAGCCAATCAGGCAATCATTGAATTACAGGAAGAGTTTCTCAAAGGTATTTCCAAACCCAAACAAGATGCGCCTGCCGCATGGGATCAACCTGAATTGACTGCCATTATCAACCAGATCGCCGGAAACAGCATGGCCGACTGCATCGGGATGGCTAACCGTGATCTCCGCGAGGCAGAAGAGAATCTGATCAAGAAACAATTGATTGAAAAAATCAAAGATAAATTTACACCGGAAGATATCAGGACCGGTTATGATTTACAGATGAAAGCCCTGATGCGCGCCAGTATCCTGGAGAAATCGTTCAGGATGGACGGTCGCGGTTTATTGGATATTCGTCCTATCACCTGTGAAGTAGGCTTGTTGCCGCGTACACATGGGTCCGCTCTGTTTAATCGGGGGGAAACCCAGGTCATGACCACTGTTACTCTGGGCTCAATGGCCCAAAGGCAGCAGTTGGATGGACTGGGAATTGAAGATACCAAGCATTACATCCATCATTATAATTTCCCTCCTTTCTCTACAGGTGAAACCGGACGTATCGGAACTACCGGTCGGCGTGAAATCGGGCATGGCGCCCTGGCGGAAAGAGCGCTTTTACCGGTCATACCCAACCAGGAAGAATTTCCCTATACCTTACGCCTGGTCTCTGAAGCGCTGGGTTCTAACGGCAGCACCTCCATGGCCAGCACCTGCGGCAGCACACTGGCTTTGATGGATGCCGGCGTCCCCATCAAGCGGCCGGTTTCGGGCATTGCCATGGGTTTAGTCACTGATGATAAAGGGAACTTTGCGGTTTTAAATGATATCGCCGGTGTGGAAGATTTCTTTGGCGATATGGATTTCAAGGTGGCCGGCACAGAAAAAGGCATTACTGCTCTGCAATTGGATATCAAATTGAAAGGCGTCAGCCTGGAGATTTTGGAAAAGGCCATTCGTCAGGCTCATGACGGGCGAGCCCATATTCTGGCTATTATGTTGAAAACCATTTCCGCTTCGCGTGAGAACACCAGTCCTTATGCCCCGCGGATGTACAAGATCAAGATCAATCCTGAGAAAATCGGCACTGTGATTGGACCTGGCGGCAAGATGATCCGCTCCATAATAGAGCAGACCAAGAGCACCATTGATATTGATGACACCGGTACCGTAGTAATCGGTTCGGCTGATGAGAAATCCGCTCGTCGCGCCATCGAAATCATTGAAGGTTTGACCAAGGAGATTGAACCGGGAGCGATCTATACTGGTAAAGTCAGCCGTATCTTAAACTTTGGCGCCATGATAGAGATTACCCCGGGAAAAGAGGGTCTGGTTCACATCAGTGAGCTGGCTGAAAACCGGGTTGAGAAAGTAGAAGATGTGGTTAAAGTGGGTGATGAAATCACCGTCAAGGTGCTGGATATTGACCACATGGGACGTGTCAATCTGTCCCGCAAGGCCATGTTTGAAAAACCGGGTGAGGAGCGCCCGCGCGTGCCCCGCCCTGAAGGCCGGCCTCCTTTCCGTGATTCCCGCGGCGGTGGTCGTCCGCCTTTCCGTAGTAATGACCGGAGATAGAATCCAAGATTAGAGAATCGCTGGCGAGTTTATAACAAGCCGGCGATTTTTTTCGGAAGAATTTTCCTGGTAAACGATGAAAAGTCAGTGTAAAGACTCCACTAATTCAGGATGAGCATCAAAATCCGGTGACATCAGTTGCTGATTTGTTTTATAATTTTATTAAGTTATATTAATCTGCTGACGAGGTGATGAAATGAATCCGGTTGAAGTGCTGATTCACGGCGCCTCCGGGCGTGTCGGACAGGTCTTGATTAACACTTTGCAGGGCGCTGCGGAAATCAAACTGGTGGGTGCGGTAGACATCAAAGTACCAGCCGAAAAAATTACTCTGGCAGACGGTTCCCAAATTCCATTTTCATCTGACCTGGATAAACTTTTAACCGCTGTTAAACCGCAAGTAATGGTGGATTTCAGCATCGCTAAAGCCTCCCTGCCTGCCGTTCGTTTGGCCTCTGCCCACAAGGTTAATCTGGTAATCGGGACTACCGGTTTCACCGCAGAGAATCTGACTGAAATGGAACAACTGGCCAAAACCAGTGGGACCGGCATTTTCATCGCCTCCAACTTTGCGCTGGGCGCGGTTTTAATGATGCACTTTGCCAAACTGGCGGCCAAATATATGGACTATGCGGAAATCATTGAATTACATCATGAAAAAAAACTGGACGCTCCTTCCGGAACTGCCATCACTACTGCCAAAATGATGGCAGCTGCCCGCGGCAGGTCTTTTTCTCAAGCTGTGGACGAAAGCAAGAATTATCCCAGCCGGGGTGAAAAACACAGCGGTATCAATGTTCATAGTGTGCGTTTGCCGGGCTTGATGGCTCATCAGGAAGTGCTGCTGGGGGGATTGGGTCAAACACTCAGTATCCGTCATGATACCATTAACCGCGAGTGTTATACACCGGGGGTCTTGCTGGCTATCCAGGCAGTAATCAAACAAAAAGGTCTGGTTCAGGGCCTGGATAGAATCTTAAATCTATGATCTTCCGGTAGCAGCTAACAGTTCAGGGAAAGTAAGACCTGAATTTTACTTGTTACTCAATATTGGCACTGGCATTGACGATAAAAATAAGGCATAATGTTTACATCCTGTGACTATCATCAGGCTGAAACAAATAGATTTTTGGTTCAAGACGGAAGGTTAGAAGAGATGAAAGAACTAGGTCGCTTAATCACAGCCATGGTTACTCCATTTGATGCCGCCGGACGGGTGGATTATGGGCAAGCGGAAAAACTGGCTTTGGCCCTGATCAAATCAGGCAGTGATGGCCTGGTCCTTTCCGGCACTACCGGCGAGTCGCCCACTCTCACCCATGAGGAAGAATTGAAACTTTTTGCCGTTATCAAAAAGGCAGTCGGAAAACGCGGCTCCATCATCGCCGGTACCGGGAGCAATAGCACGGCGGAAGCGGTTGAGGCTACACAAGCCGCCGAAAAAGCGGGTGTGGACGCTTGTTTGCTGGTGGTGCCTTATTATAACAAACCGACACAGGATGGTCTTTTCATGCACTTCAAGACCATCGCTCAGAGCACCAAATTGCCCTGTATTTTATATAACGTCCCATCCCGAACGGTGGTTAGTTTGGCTGCTGAGACGGTTATCAAACTAAGCCAGATCGAGAACATCATCGGAATCAAGGAAGCTAGCGGCAATATGGAAGAGATCGGCAAAATAATCGCCGGAGCCCCCAGAGATTTTATCGTCTGGAGCGGCAATGATGCCGATACTCTGCCGCTGATGAGCATCGGGGGATATGGCATTATCAGCGTGGCTTCCCACCTGGTGGGTTTGCAGATAAAAGATATGATTAACCAGTTTATTGCCGGCAAGAATGCGGATGCGGCCGCAATTCATCTGAAACTGATGCCCTTGATGAAAGTGCTGTTCATCGTTTCTAACCCCTCGCCGGTCAAGTATGCTATTAATCAGATTGGTTTCAATGTTGGTCTGCCGCGTCTGCCATTGGTGGAGCCGGATGCCAAATCAGCCGCCCAGATCAAGGAAATCTTGAAGAACTATACCATTGATCTGCCGGTGTCCTGACCATGCCGGGCATTCTGAAAGGGTAATATTTACATCAGGGGTTCGGCTTGCCGAACCCCTGATGTAAATATAAACTGAGAGGAAAATTAATGACTCAATCACCCCTGAATCAATTTCCGCCGCCCGTTCCGGGGTTGGATTTTTTGGCGCTCTTCAACGTGAATTTAGGGTCTCCTCAAGAACTGGGTGAGACCGGTTTGGCAAACAGGCGCATTATCCCCATTACCGGTGGTCACTTTGAGGGCCCAGATTTACAGGGACGGGTATTGTCCGGCGGGGCTGACTGGCAGTTGGTGCAAAAGGATGGTCTGGCCGTTATTGATACCCGTTACGCTCTGGAAACCGTTGACGGCGCCATAATATATATCACTACCCGAGGTTACCGCCATGGACCGCCGGATATTATTGCGGCGGTGGGGCGGGGTGAGCCGGTTGATCCTCAAAAGTACTATTTCCGCGTATATATTCAATTTGAGACCGGAGTTCAGAAGTATTGGTGGTTGAACCGTACTCTGGCTATTGGCGCAGGTATGCGTTTGGCGAATCAGGTCGTTTTTAATGCCTATAAGGTGACTTAGGAGGTATTTTTGACCTTAGATATTACCAAAATAGCAGCCCAGATTGGAGACATGGCAGGAAAAATAGAAACCGGAAGCAGAGAGCGCCGTGAACACTTGAAGACAGCCTGTGAGAAGCTCAATGATAACGCTGTCAACCTGGGTCTGCTGAAACGGAAAATTGCCACTGCCCGCACCCCCTGGGCTGTCGCCGGGTTATGTGGGTCTATAAATGCCCGTTATCCGGCGCCGCCGGTGGTGCCGGACTATATCGTACTGGCCACTGACGGCTCAAATATTGATGTTGACCGCCACAGAGCTGCCCGATGTTATTTGATCAACATTGGATCGGTCAGACTGAATTATGGTCAGAATCCGGCCGCTCAGCTTGAGAGTGCCCCCTCTTTGTATTCGGAAGAGGCTGACCTGGTGATCAAGAACGAAAACAATAAACGCCGGGACCAGCAGATTGAAGGCGCTTTGCTGGATGCCCGCCGGTCAGTAGAAGAATGCCGTTCTCTGGCTCGGATGGCTTCCTCCCTGCCGGATAACAGCGCCAGTTTGGCCATTATGGACGGCTCACTGGTGATGTTCGGTCTGGAAGCCTTCCCGGATTTTGTACAAAATAAACTGCTGGAAAAAGGTTTCCTTCAATCTCTGAGCCAATTACAGGAAATCAGCCGGCGGCAGCGTCTGACCCTGGCCAGCTACATCAGTCTGCCGCGCAGCGCGGATGTCGTTAATGCCCTCAGGATAGCAATTTGTCCACAGGAGAACGTGGACTGTGACCGTTCTTGCTCAGCCGGCGATTCGGCTTGTGACGTCATCTCCGGTTTAAATGACCGGCTGCTTTTTGATAATCATCTGCAGGCGGGTGAACGTTCAGCGCTCTTTATCAATCCATCCTCCATCTTAAAGCTTTACGGCCCTCA